>DASUGE010000565.1:0-2147 GCA_036274215.1 Polyangiaceae bacterium
CGCTCAGGCTCCCCCCGCGCGGCTACCACCGGTGCCCGCGCCGCCGCCGCGCAGCGCGACGCAGAGCATCAGCGACGGGACGCTGAGCTCGCGCGTCTGCCCGACGTGCGGCGGGCGATTTCCGGCGGACTTTCGCGTTTGCCCGCGCGACGCGGTGCCGCTCGAGGACGCGCCGGAAGGCGACGATCCCCTGGTCGGGCAGGTTCTCGCGGGCTCGTACGAGGTGACGCGCGTGCTCGGCGAAGGCGGCATGGGTCGCGTGTACGAAGCGCGCCATACGCGCCTGACCGGCAAGCGTTTCGCCGTGAAGCTCCTTCACGCGGATCTCGCGCGCCAGCCCGAGGTCGTCACTCGTTTTCAGCGCGAAGCGGAAGCGGCGAGCGGGATCGCGCACATCAACGTCGTCGGCGTGCACGACGTGAACTCGACGCCCGAAGGGCAACCCTACATCGTGGCGGAGCTCCTTCAGGGCGAGGAGCTCGGCGAGTACATCGAGCGCCTCGGCAAGGTGCCGTCGGGGGACGCCGTCCGCATCGCGCGTCAGGTGTGCCGCGCGCTCGGCGCCGCACACGCTCAGGGCATCGTGCATCGCGACGTGAAGCCCGAAAACGTCTTCCTCACCGGCGACGTGGGCCGCATCGAGGTCGGCAGCGTCAAAGTCATCGACTTCGGCATCTCCAAGGTCGCGACCTCGGGTGGCGAAGCACTCACGAAAACGGGCATGGTCATGGGCACGCCCGATTACATGGCGCCCGAGCAGGCGCGCGGTGACAAGGTCGACGCTCGAGCCGACATCTACGCCGTCGGCGCGATTCTCTACCGTGCGCTCACGGGCAAAAAGCCGTTCGAAGGGCTCGATCCGATGGCAACGCTCACCGCGGTGCTCACGCAAGAGCCGGACCGCCCGACCGCAATCGAACCTGGCATCCCGCTCGCGCTCGAGCTCATCGTGCAGCGCGCGATGGCGAAATCCCCGAAGGATCGCTACCAGACCATGGAGGAGCTCGAAGCGGATCTCGCCGCCTTCGATCCGGACATACTCGGTCGCTCGTCGACCGCGCCGCCTCCCGACGCGACGCCCATGCCGGTCGACGGGAGCGCGAAGACGATCCTGAGCGGCGGCCGCTCGCCTCAGCGTTCGCGCCGTTCGGCCCTCGCGCAAACGCAAATGACGGCGCGGAACGCGCGTCCCGGCTTGCTCTTCTTCACCTTCGTCGGGTTCATCTGGCTTCTCGCGAACGTGGTGGTTGCAGCCGGCAGCGCCATCCGCATGGGGCGAGGCGGCGGCGAGCTCAACGACGTCGAGATCATCCTCTGCACCGTGGGCGCCGCGGGAGCGCTCGTCACTCCGCTCGTGCTCTGGCTCCGGTACCTCTTGCGTGAAGTCTGGCCGAACACGCCGCGAGCGATCGAGCTCATGGGGCGCATCCGGCGCACCGTGCTCTACAGCGCCGCCGCGTACGCCATCGCGACCTTGTTCGTCGCAATCCTGTTCGTCGTCGTTCAGCGCCAGTCGGTCGCCGTGGCGCAGCCGGTGTGGTCGCTCCTCACTTTCGTGATGGCCGCGCTTGCTGCTGGCGGTACCTGGATCGCGACGCGGCAGCGGCACTGAGCACGTCGAGCGTCAGTGCCGGGTAGCGGTGCTGTCGCTCGTGCCCGTGATGCTCGAAGCGCCGGACTCGCCTCCGGCGCCGCCGCCGCCGAGCGGGACGCACTCTCCAGCCGAGCACGTCTCCTCGTCTTCCGTGCACTGGTGTCCGCAGTATCCGCAGTTCGCCATTTCGATGAGGATCCGGGCCGTGCATTCATCGCAGCCATAACCGTACAGGCACGTGTCCCACACGCACTCCGTGCCGTCGCACCTCGGAACGCCGTTGTCTCGACGGCACGGCTCGCAGCCCGTCTCCTCGCAGCCGTACGCCGCGTCGTTCACCGGTACGCAGCGTCCGCCGCAAAACTTCTGCCCGCTCGGACACCCCTCGTCGAGCCCGGAGGTATCGACGAGGAGCGAGCAGGCGGCCGCGCTCGTGAAAGCGCCGACACCCACCCAGCGTCGAAGACCGCGCCACGACATTCAGAAGCGGCCCTCGACGGAAAGGGTCGCGCCCCTTCGAGAGATGCCGAGCTTCGGAGCCAGGGCGGTGCTT
>DASUGE010000566.1:0-6656 GCA_036274215.1 Polyangiaceae bacterium
CCGACACGCTGGTCGTCGAGATCACGGGCGACCAGGACAAGATCGACGGGTTGCTCACGATCCTCGAGCCGTTCGGCGTGCTCGAGATGGTGCAGAGCGGCACGGTCGCGATGACGCGCGGGCCCATCGGCGTGGCCGCCAAGGCGATCCAGCAAGCCCCGAGCTCCCGCGGCATCGCGGCTGCTTGAGGTTCGGAGAACCTTCCTCAATCGGAGACCACGAGCGAGCGTTCCTTTCGTAGATAGGAAAGAGAAAGAGAAACCCATGTCCCAGCCAGTTACGAGCTCCTCCACCGACTTCGTCCGCATCTTCGATACGACGCTTCGCGACGGCGAACAGTCGCCGGGTGCGACGCTTACGTCGGAGGAGAAGCTCGAAGTGGCGCGGGCGCTTTCGCGGCTCGGGATCGACGTGATCGAGGCGGGATTTCCCTGCGCTTCGCCCGACGACTTCGCGGCGGTGCGCGCGATCGCGGAGAGCGTCGGAACGGCCGTCGTCGAGGGTCGCAAGACGGGCGAGCCGCCGGTCATCTGCGGGCTGGCGCGCGCCGCCGAGAACGACATCCGCACCGCGTACGAAGCCGTCAAGGTGGCGCGCCGTCCGCGCATCCACGTCTTCTTGGCGACCTCGCCCATCCACCGCGAGCACAAGCTCCGCATGAGCAAGGAGCAGGTGGTGGAGCGTGCGGTGAAGATGGTCTCGTTCGCGAAGTCTTTGTGCGAGGACATCGAGTTCAGCCCCGAGGACGCCGGCCGCACCGAGCCGGAGTTCTTGTACGAGGTGCTGGAGGCCGTAATTCAGGCGGGCGCGACGACGTTGAACATCCCGGACACCGTCGGCTACACCGTGCCCGAGGAGTTCGGCGCGCTGATCGCCGGCATCATGAAGAACGTGCCGAGCATCGCGAAGGCGGTCGTTTCGGTGCACTGCCACAACGATCTCGGCCTCGCGACCGCGAACACGCTCGCCGGCATCAAGAACGGCGCACGCCAGGCCGAGGTCACGATCAACGGCATCGGCGAGCGAGCCGGCAACACCGCGCTCGAAGAGGTCGTGATGGCCCTGCAAACGCGGCAAGCGATGTTCAAGCTCGGGACGAACATCGACACGACTCAGCTCACTCGCACGAGCAAGCTCGTGTCGATGCGCACCGGCATGGTGGTGCAGCCGAACAAGGCCGTCGTCG
Organism: Polyangiaceae bacterium; assembly: GCA_036274215.1. Lineage (GTDB taxonomy): Bacteria > Myxococcota_A > Polyangia > Polyangiales > Polyangiaceae > PMG-095. Next base: position 1,187 of record DASUGE010000566.1, read on the forward strand.
GCGCCAACGCCTTCGCGCACGAGTCCGGCATCCACCAGGACGGCATGCTCAAGAACGAGGCGACCTACGAAATCATGCGGCCCGAGGCGGTCGGCGCCGGCCAGACGCTGCTCGTGCTCGGCAAGCACTCGGGACGGCACGCCTTCGCCGTGCGGCTGCGTGAGATCGGGCATCCGCTCGAGGGCGAGGCGCTGGACGCGGCTTTCTCGCGCTTCAAGGTGCTCGCCGACAAGAAGAAGCGCATCACCGACGCCGATCTGGAAGCGCTCGCGGCGAGCGAGTTCGGGCGCGGGCGCGAGTACTTCCAGCTCGACGCCGTGCAGGTGACCTGCGGCTCGAACGGCATGCCCACGGCGACCGTGCGGCTGCGCTGCCCCGACGGGCAGATCGTCACGCGCGCGGCCGTAGGCACGGGGCCGGTCCACGCCGTGTTCTGCGCGATCGACGAGATCGTGAAGGCCCCTGCGGAGCTTCTCGAATACTCGATCAACAACGTGACCGAGGGCATCGACGCGCTCGGCCACGCCAGCGTCCGCGTGCGCGCCGGCGGCGAGGACGGCCGCGTGAATCCGCAGCGCGGACAGAGCCAAGCGCCGATCCTCCACGGGCACGCCGCCGACAGCGACGTGATCGTCGCGAGCACGAAGGCGTACCTGGCGGCGCTGAATCGCGTGCTGGCGAACGTGCAGGCGAGTGAAAGATTGTCGAGTAGTCCGGGCGCGGCGGACGCGCCGGACAAGCGTGCCGTTTGACCAGTCAGAAAGCCAGCCATGAGCAACGGGCCACTTAGTTCCGATTCCGATTTCGTCGAGCTTTACGACACCACCCTCCGCGATGGCTCGCAGCGGGAGGGGATTTCGTACACGGTCGAGGACAAGCTTCGGATTGCGGGCAAGCTCGACGAGTTCGGGGTCACGTTCATCGAGGGCGGCTGGCCGGGGTCCAACCCGAAGGACGCGGAGTTCTTCGAGCGCGCCAAGGATCGCGAGTGGAAGCACGCCGTCGTCACGGCGTTCGGCTCGACCCGACGCGCCAAGCTCGGGCCGGAGAGCGATCCGAGCCTGCGCGCGTTGCTCGACGCGGGCACGAAGGCGTGCACCGTCGTCGGCAAGACGTCGACGTTGCACGTGACGGAGGTGCTCCGCACGACGCTCGAGGACAACCTCAAGATGATCGAGGAGAGCATCCTGTACCTCGTGAGCGAGAAGCGCGAGATCATCTACGACGCCGAGCACTTCTTCGACGGCTACGCGCGCGACGCGGCCTACGCGCTCGAGACCTTGCGCGCGGCCCTGCGCGGCGGCGCGAAAACCCTGGTTTTGTGCGAGACGAACGGCGGCTGCATGCCGTGGAAGGTCGAGGAGGTCACGCGCGCCGTGCTCGCGGCGCTCGGTCCCGGTCACCGCATCGGCATCCACGCGCACGACGACGCGGGCTGCGGCGTCGCCAATTCGCTCGCCGCCGTGGTGGGCGGCGCCACGCACGTGCAGGGCACCGTCAACGGCTACGGCGAGCGCTGCGGCAACGCGAACCTCTCGGTGATCGTGCCGACCCTCGAGCTGAAGCTCGGCAAGCGCTGCCTCGAGCCGGGGCGCCTGCGCGAGATCACGGAGCTGTCGCGCTTCGTCGCCGAGGTCGCGAACCTCGCCCCCGACACGCACATGGCGTACGTCGGCAAGAGCGCGTTCGCGCACAAGGGCGGCATCCACGTCGCGGCCATGCGCCGCAACGCCGACTCGTACCAGCACGTCGATCCGGCGCTCGTCGGCAACGAGATGCGCGTCGTCGTGAGCGAGCTCTCGGGCCGCGGCAACGTGCTCTCCAAGGCAGAGGAGCTCGGCGTGAAGGTCGCCGCGGGCATCGATGCGGAAGCGCTGGAGGACATCAAGCGGGCGGAGGCGCGCGGCGTGTCGTACGAGGGCGCGGAGGCGTCCGTGGCGCTGCTCTTGAGCCGCAAGGCCGAGGGCTACGAGCCTCTGTTCGTGGTTCAAGACTACGAGACGCGCGTCGGCCGGCGCGGGGCCGGCGAAACCTACGCGGAGGCCACCGTGAAGCTCCGCGTGGGCCAGCACGTGTTCCACACGGCAGCGGAGGGCAACGGCCCCGTGAGCGCGCTCGACGGCGCCTTACGCAAGGCGCTCACGGCGGTTTACCCCGCGCTCGCCGCCATCCACCTCGCCGATTACAAGGTGCGTATCCTCGACGGCAAGGACGGCACGGAAGCGACCACGCGCGTGCTCATCGACAGCCGTTACGAGGATCAGACGTACAGCACGGTCGGCGCGTCACCGAACATCATCCTCGCGTCGCTCGAGGCGCTCGTGGATGCGATCGAATACGGGCTCCTGCAGCACGGCGTGCGCCTCAGCGACGCACTGCTCGAGCGCGAGCGGCCGAGCGCGCGACCGCCGGCACGCGTCAGCGCGACCTGAGCGACCCCGCTACACGCAGGGGCCGACCTGGCAGATCCCGGAGTTGCAGGCGTAACCCGGCCCCGTGCAGTCGTCGTCCGACTCGCACGGCTCGAAGCAAAACTGGCCCCAGAGCAGGCAGCCACCGCCGCCGCCGCAGCCCAGGCACCCGAGCGCTGCCTTGCGCGACCCACGACAGCTCTCCTCGAGCGGCATGCCTTGGCACGTGGAGAGACACTCCTCGAGCGTCGAGAAACGGTTGTCGTTGCCCTCGCAGCCGCCGTAAACCTCGGCTTTGCACTCGCCATCGACGAAGGCGAACACGGGGACGGTCGCGTCGCAGGGGCCCGTGACGAACGGCTGCTCGCAGCGAGCTGCTGGTGCACGCGGCACGAGGCAACGGCCGTCCTCGCGATCGCAATAGGCCGGCTGTGGACAGTCCATGTCCTTTTCGCACCCGCAGTGCTGGAAGGGCACGCACACGTAGTCGCAGACCTGCGCGTTGGACGGAGCGTACCCGGGCGGACAAACCGGAATTCCGCTGTCGCAGATGTCGTTCGGAATGCAGTCGGCTCGATCCGGCACACAGCGCTTGCCATCCGGCGTATCCAGGCACTCGAAGCCATCCGCGCAGTCGCTTGCCACCACGCAATCCGGCGAGCGCCCGCCGACGCAGATCGCCGTCGGATCGGTCCCTTGCGCCGTGTCGGTGTCCGGCAAGCACTCGAAGTCGCGCGGACATTCGACGGCACCGAAGCCCGAGCAGACCGGCGTGAGATAGGGAACCGCGCAGCTTCCGCTGCAGTCGCTCTGGTAGTCCGGCGGGCAAGCGTCGAGCTCGTGATCGAGGCAGAAGCCGAGCCCGTTGCAGCCACTATCGACCGCGCGAACGACGCAGTCCGGAGCGCCGGCGCTACCGGCCGACCCGGCAATGGGCCCGCCGCCGCTGAAGCCGCCCGCGAAGCCCGCGCTCGCACCGACGCCGCCATTCGGAACGCCGCCGTTCGGCGAGCCGGCGGACCCGCCGTTCGGGATCCCGGCAAGCGCACCCGAGCCCGCAAACGAGCTCCCACCGAATGGCCCAACGCCGGACGATCCGCCCACTTCCGAGCGCCCGCCCGTCCCCATGCCGCTGCTGCCGGCATTGCTGCCCCCGCCCTTGCCCGCGCCAGTCTTGCCGCCGGTTCCGGCCGCGGGATTGTCGCCCTCCTCGCCGCCGTTGCCGGTCGAGGGCTCGTTGAGCGACCGCGTCTCGCTCAAGCAGCCGACGAACCCGAAGGTGAAGAGCGCGGCGAGCGCGAGGGCCAGCGGGGACTGGGGGTGCTGTCGCTTCGACATGGTTATTCGGGCTATGTCGCGGGCCCTAGCGATTGATCCCGTCGTTCTCGGGAAAAATAGCACCGCCCTTCCGAATCAGCTCGGAAAGGCGGGCCGCGTAGGCATCTTGGGGGTGCTTCGCGAGATAGCCGCGTGCGAGCTCCACCGCGCGGGCTCCGTCTCCCGCGCGGACATGCGCCTGAATGCGCAGAAGCTGCGCCTCGCGATCGAGCACGCCGACCACGCGCGAGCGCTCGTACCAATCGAGCTCGATGAGCGCGCGGCGCACGTCGCCGCGACCGAGCGCGCGACGTGCGGCGTCGATGCGAGCCGCTTCGGCACCGAGCGCTCGCGACGTGCTCGAGTCCGGCGCCGCGCCCGCGCTACTCACGCCGCTCGGCTGGCCCGGGAGCGCCGGCTTCGAGCTCACCCGAGGTGGCTCCGGCTCCGCGGGCTCGGGCTCTCGTTCCACGCCGGGCTCCGCGCTCCGTACCGCGTGAGGCGTGCTCGCGCCGGAGCGAGCCTCGCGAGCCGTCGACGGCGCTCCACCCGCGGGCGGTCGTTCCTCCGCGCGTGCGCGCACGTGCTCGACGACGGCCGCCGTCCCCGAGACGAGCGCACCCGCGACGAGCCCCGAGGCGAGCCATTTCCCGACCAAGATCCCCGTGACGCCGCCCGCCTTGCTCGCTGCGCCGAGCCCGCCCACCGCCGCACCGTTGAGCGCCGCGGCACCCGCCGGTACCGCGAACGCGGCGGCTGTCGCCGTGAGCCCGAGCGCGACCGCAGCACGCCCCATCGCTTCGGGCGGCGGCGCATCGCCGAGCCCCGAGCGCAACAGCTCGCGCGTCGTCGAGCTCTCCGAGCTTTCGATGAGGGGTCTGAGCTCCGTCACGGCTTTTCTCCCTGGGCCGCGGCCCAAGCCTCGAACTTCTCGCGGGCACGCCGGAGGCGCGACGTGACCGTCCCGAGCGGGATCCCGAGGCTCTCGGCGATCTCACGCAAACCAAACCCCTCGAGCTCGAAGAGCACGAAGACCGTGCGCTGATCGAGCGGCAGCTCGGCGAGACCTTGGTCGAGCTTGGAACGGCGCTGCTTCTCGAGCATCGCCTGCTCCGGATCGGGCCCGCGCCCTTCACGGCGGTCCGGCTCCTCGTCGGCGACCTCGGGACGCCGAGCGAGCTTGCGGCGCTGGTTCGCCGCCAGACGCTGGCAGGTGCCGAGCAGGAACGAGCGCTCGGCTCCCGGTGTGACTTCGGAAAGACGTGTGGCGAGCGTCATGAAAGCCTGCTGCGCCGCGTCGTCGACGTCAGCCTCCGGCAGGCCGAAGCGCCGGAGCGAGCGCCAGACAAGGGCGAAGTTCGACTCGAGAGCCATGGCAAGCCGCTGCTTCTCCGCAGGAAGCGGAGCAGCCACGGGAGGAGCCGATGCGGGCTCGGCGGACGCGTGCGGCTCGTTCATGCGAGAAGGGGCTCGAAAGCCCGGAGCGACCAATCAAGGATGTCGCGAGCCATCCCAAATGATCCCCGGGGGCGCGGAAAGGCAGCCTACGGCCAGCGCACGACCAGGCCGAGCGAGAACGCTCCGGAAAGCGCCGGCACTGTGTAGACGTTCACGTCGCCCGGCTGCACCACGAACTTGTCGTGCTGGAACAGCCCGAACGCGCTGAGCTCCGCCTCGAGCGCCGTTTGGGCGCCAACCGCCGCTTCCAGCTTGCCGGCACCGCCGAGGCCGAGCCACGTCAT
>DASUGE010000567.1:0-9313 GCA_036274215.1 Polyangiaceae bacterium
AGCATGAAGAGCTCGCTCTTCGGTCGTTCTTCGAGCGCGACCTCGAGCGTGTGCATCGGCTCGAGCGCGCCACCGAAGCGACGCGTGCTCTTGCGTGCGGCGCGCGCGAGCGCGGAGATGCGACCGAAGCGTTCGGTGAACAGCGTGAGCACGAGATCGGCCTCGCCGTACTCGACGCGCTTGAGCAGGAGCGCGTGCGTCGTGCGCACGCTGTCTTGAGGTCGCGCGCGCGCGACGGCCACGCGTCAGCCGAGGTGACGAGCGGACACGCTCGTCGACGACAGCTCCTGCGGCATGTCGTCGCCGCGCGGCCGGAGCACGATGCTGAGCGCGAGCGTGAACAGGATGAGCAAGAGCACGAACGCAATCGCGACGCCGAAGCGGCGACTGCGCGCGGGACGCACGGGGCTCGTGATCGGGAGCGGCGTCACCCACACGACACGCCGGCTCGCCGTGTAACGCGCGAGCACGTCGTCGGGCGACACCTGGAGCGCCCGCGCGTAGGCGCGCAGGAAGCCGCGCACGAACACCTCACCCGGAAGCTCGTCGAAACGATCCGCCTCGATCCGCTCCACGCTGGCCACGGGCACTCGGGTCGCGCGGGACACCTCGGCGAGGCTCATGCGCTTGGCTTCACGCAGGCCCTTGAGGTGCTGGCCGACCGACGTCATGGGGACGCCGAGACTACTTTAGTTTCGCGAGGATGGAGCCACATTCTTTGCCCGTCGCGGTGGACTTCGAGAGGGCGACGCAGCGCTCCAGGTCCGGCAGCGCCGAGGTGGGCTCGGGCCCGCGCAAGCGCACCCGCGCGCGTCCGGCCCACGCGTCCTGGAGCCCGGTACAACCAGGCGCTTCAGTTTCCAGTGCGCGCGTAAACGCCGCTTCCGCGAGCGGTAGCTCGCCGCGCTTCTCGTAGGCGGTACCGAGCCGGTAGTTTCCGACGCAGAACTGCGGCTGCGCTGCGATGCTGCGCCGGAGCGCATCGATCGCGGGGTCGAGCTTCCCGAGCTCGAGGTACGCCCACCCGAGATTGCCCCAGGCATCCTCCGGCGTTTGATAGAGGATGTCCTCGGTGAGAGGAATGAGGATCTTCACGGCCTCCGCGGGGCGCTTCTCGTGGATCAGGATCACGGCGAGCGTGTTTTTCGCTTCACGGAAGCTCGGCTCGACCTGAATCGCGCGGCGCGCCGCGGACTCGGCCTTCGGGAGACGGCACTCCTCGGCGTTGCGCGCGCAGAAGTCGAGGTACAAGAGCGCGACGAGGTGCATGACCTCCGCGTTCTGGTCGTCGAAGTCGGCGGCCTTGAGCGCGTGCTCGAGCGCGCCGCGCGGATCGTTCCGGCGCAGCCAGAGGTCGCGCGCCATGTCGTACTCGGTCTCGGCCTGCCGGCTCGCGTCCTGCGCCGCGGGGCCCCCGGAGCTCGACGAGCACCCCAAAAACAGCCCTGCCGCAAGGACGAGCCCAATTCTAGCAATCGGCCGACCGGCCTTTTGGTCACACATCAAGAGGTTCTGCCTCGCTCGCGGTCGGGGGTGCCCCTGAGCTGATCCTTCAGGCTCAGGAGCGCGTAAAGCTCGCGCAAGGTCTCGAGATCGGCGACCTCGACCCGTTCGTTCTGGATGCGGACGTAGCCGCCTTCGCGCAGCTGGGAAACGACCCGCTTCACGATATCCACGTCCAGGCCGACCTGGGCCGAAAGCTCGAGCGGCGAGACCTGCAGGCTGATTTGGCCGTCGCCGCGCCCGAGCGCGAGCTCCCGCTGCACGAGCTTGGTGAGCGCGACGACGACCTTGCTCTGATGGTCCCGCATCATGAGGACCTCGATCTGGTCCTCCGCGTCGCGCAGGCGGCCGAGAAGCTGCTGCAGCACGCTCGACCCCACGTCGGGGTGCTCGCCGAGGATCCGCTGGAAGGTCGCATGATCGACGGCGATGGTCGTGATCTCGTCGAGCGCGACGGCCGTCGTGCGGCGCGTCGCTCCCGGCTTCAGCGCCGACTCGCCGAAGAGCTCGCCCCCGCGTACGACGCGGAGGCTCCGCTCCATCGCTCCGACCTGCTTGAAGAGGCGGACGCGGCCCGTCTGTAAGAGGTAGGCGAAATCCGCTGGCTCACCGTCGCGGAACAGCACCGTACCGGCCGGAAACGTTCGGCCATAGCGGGAAAGCAGGTGCTCGCGACCGCTTGCTTCGTCTTCGGGCGTCGCCATCCGCTCGCCCGATGCTAGTGCCGCGTTCCAAAAGTAACAATCCTTCGGCTTGTCACTTTTGGGGCTTGGCTTCGCCAAGCGCGCTGCTTCGCAGCGCCGGCACTAGCCCTTTCTCGGGGGCGTCCCGCCCCCTGAAACTGGCTGCGCCAGTTTCTCCCCCTCATCCGCTTCGCGGATGACTAGTGCTTCCGTCCATTCGTTGCTGCCACCCTGAGCGTCGGGGCCGGGTGCTGGTCGCAATGGCGGGCGCCGCACTAGTCGCCCGCCTCGAAAGTAACAATCCGCCTGGGTGCGGAGACAGTGGACACTAGGCGAGCGGGGAGGGTGGGAGGTTCTGCGGGGTCGCGCCCGGCCCGCGCACGTACGTCGGCTCGGCGGGGGCTGCCGCCGGATCGAGCCCGAGGCCGAGGCGAGCGACCGGCACGGCGTGCGGCAGATCGAGCTCGCCACCCGCAATCACGTCGTACTCTCCGCCCGCCAAGCGCGCGGCTTCACCGACCAGCACGAGCTCGCCCGGAGCGAACAGCTCCGCCAAGAGCTTCGGGACGTCCGCGACGGGCACCGCGGTCGGCGCGAGGCGCTCCACGCCGTCCGCCGTGTAGCCGGCGACGAACAGCTCGCCCCGGCGCGCATCGAGCACGGGAATGCGCGTCCGTTTCTCCGTGTGAGGTACCGCGGCCGCGAGCGCCGCGAGCGACCCGACGCCGACGAGCGGCCGGCCGAGCCCGAGCGCCATGCCTTGCGCGAGCGCGATGCCGACGCGCAGCCCCGTGAACGAGCCGGGCCCGATACCGACCGCGACGCGATCGATCGACGAGCGGCTCCACCCGACCTCTCCGAGAAGACGCTCGACCAGCGCGAGCACCCGCTCCGCGTGTGCGCTCGGCTCCTCGTGCGCGAGCGTGCCGAGCGTCTTTTCGCCTTCGAGCGCCGCGACCGAGCCGCGACGCGTGGACGTTTCGATGCCGAGGACTCTCACGGGACGGAGCTTTTACACCCAAGCTCGCCGGGGTGTTACCCTCCCGGTTCGGATGTCCTCCATCCTGCCGCGCTTCGACTTCCGGGCGGCGTTCGCCCAGGCGAGCGACAAAGGCTCCCGGCGCACCCATTACGAGGACGCGGCACTTCTGGCGCCGGAAATCGCCCTGTTTGCGGTCGCCGACGGCATGGGAGGGCACCTCGCCGGTGAAGTGGCGGCCCGCCTCGCCGTCGAGACGGTCCAAAGGGTCCTGGGCGGTCGCGACGCCCGGCGCGCCGTCGACGCCTACGTCGCCAAGGCGGATCTCGCGACGCGCCGCGCGATCTACGCCTCCCTCCGCCGCGCTTTCGACGAAGCGAACCGCGTCGTTCTCGAGGACGCCGCCGCCAATCCCGACCACGCCGGCATGGGCACGACGCTCGACATCGTCTGGCTCGCGCGCGGCAACGCGTTCGTCGCCCACGCCGGCGACGGCCGCGTCTACCTAGCCCGCCAGCGCACGATGCTCCTCCTCACTCAGGACCACGCCAGCGCCGGCTCGGTCGGCACGCGTGGCCCCGGCATCACGAACGCCATCGGCTTCGGCGGCGACCTCAAAGTCGACACGCTCTTCGTCGACCTCGGGCGCGGCGATCGCCTCCTCTTGTGCACCGACGGCGTCCACGGCCAGGTCGAAGGCGAAGCGGAGCTGTCGGAGCTCGTTCGCGGCGGAACCCCCGAGCAAGCCGCCGCGTCCCTCATCGCGCGCGCAGGGGAGATGGGGCGCGACAACGCCACGGCCGTCGTGGTCGAGGTCGGCGAGCGCTTCGTCAAGCGCACCGACCACGACCGCGGACTTGCGGCGGCGGATCTCGAGCGGGCGCGGCAGAGCCCGCTGCTGGTTGACTTGCCGCAGTCGTTTGCGCTGAGCGCCCTCGCCGCGGCCGTCGAAATCGAGCTCGCCCTGGGCGAAGTCGTGCCTCGGCTCGTCACGAACGACCTCGTCTCGTACATCGTGCTCGACGGCGTGCTTCGTTACGCGAGCTCCGAGCGTACGGTCGGAGCCGGGGCCCTCGTGTTCCCGGAGTCGCTCGTCGGGCTGGCCGGGCAAGAGGAGCCGCCCGTTGCGGAGCAGACGACGCGCCTTTTGCGGTTGCGCGCCGACGATTTCTCCGAGGTCTGCGCCGACCCACGCTTGGCGGCGGAGCTCTACCGGCGGCTTGCGGCGCACATTGCGCGGGTTGCGCTGCGCGGACGCTGATCGCGCTTGCAATCGGGCGGGAAGCGACTAGGTTCCGCCGTGGTCGATGTCCGGGCCCCCTCGGACTTGGTCGGATCGGGGCGTAGCGCAGCCTGGTTAGCGCACTTGACTGGGGGTCAAGGGGTCGGCGGTTCGAATCCGCCCGCCCCGACCAATTCTGACCCCGCTGCTTGCGGCATTTAAGCGAGAAGGCGGCAAAAGGGGGGGTTTGCAGCGGGGGTGCCCGCTGGTCCATGATGCGCGCCGCCGGTGCGCATGCGCGTTATTGCCGTCGTTCCTACTTACAACGAAGCGGAGAATCTTCCGCTCCTCGTGGCAGCGCTTCTCGCGCTTCCGCTCGACCTCCGCGTGCTCGTCGTGGACGACGCCAGTCCGGACGGAACCGGCGCGGTCGCCGACGGGCTCAGCGCCAAAAACCCGGGGCGCGTGGAGGTGATCCATCGCACGGGTGCGCGCGGGCTGCGGGGCGCTTACTTCGAGGGGTTTCGCCGTGCGTTCACGCAAGAGTGCGACGCGATAGCGCAGATGGACGCCGATCTCTCGCACGATCCGGAGCGGCTTCCGGCGATGGTAGAAGCCTTGAGCAACGCGGACGTCGTGCTCGGCTCGCGCTACGTGGCGGGCGGTAGCGTCGACCATCGTTGGCCCATCTGGCGCAAGGGCCTCTCCGCGTGGGGTAACTTCTATGCGCGCAGCATTCTCGGCCTGCGCATGCGCGACATGACGACGGGCTACCGTCTCTGGCGGCGTGAGGCGCTCTTGAAGATGCCGCTCGAGCAGATCCTCTCGAACGGCTACATCTTCCTCGTGGAAATGGTGTTTCTCGCGAAGCAGCAGGGCTTGCGCATCGCTGAGGTGCCCATCCACTTCAACGATCGGCGCCTGGGCCAGTCGAAGATGTCGCTGAAGATCCAACTCGAGGCGGCGGGGCGCATCTGGCAGGTTCGCTTCGCGCACCGCGACAAATGAGCGACGCGTCGCGGCTCGGCCCGCGCCTTGCCGTCGCGCTCAAGAGCCGGCGAGCCCGCGAGAATTATCTGCTCTTCGTGCTCGCCGTGCTGGCGTTCGAGCTCGTGCTCGACTTTCGCATTCTGCCGCCCACGTCGCTCGACTGGATGTTCGAGTTCGATTCGGACACGACCCAGTACTATTTCGCGTCGGCCTACTTCAGAAACTCCCACTGGCACTTTCCGCTCGGCGGCATGGAGACGACACTCTATCCGGTCGGAGCGTCCTGGACGCTGGCCGACGCCGTTCCGCTACTCGGCTTCGTCGTCAAGCTGCTGGATCCGGTCTTGCCGGTCGATTTTCAGTACTACGGCCTCTGGCTCTTCGGGTGCTTGTGGCTGAGCGCGATCTTCGCCAAACGGCTCTTCGGTCAGCTTGGCGTCGCGCCTGCGCTCGCCTGGGCGGGGACGGCGCTCATCACGCTCGCTCCGCCGCTCGTGGCGCGCTTCGGGCATTGCGGGCTTTCCGCGCATTGGCTCTTGCTCGCGGCGTTTTCGCTCGTGCTCGAGGAGGACGCGCTCCCCAAGCGCCGCATTGCGGGCCTCGCCGCGCTGGCGGTGTTCTTGAGCTCGTACCTATTCGCGATGGTGAACGCGCTCCTCCTGGCAGCGTTCGTCGTCCACCGGCGAAACCGCCGCGAACTTGCGCGCGGCGTGGCGCTCTGGTTCGGCTCGATCGTGCTCTCCCTGTGGGTGCTCGGCTACTTCGGGCTGCGCTCGACCAAGGGCCTGCTCATCGACAAGTACTACGGCGACCTCTTCGCGCTGTTCGTGGCCGCCGATGTCTCGACCATCTTCCCGAACATCCAGCTCGGCGGCCAGATGGGCAAGATGCGCAACGGCACCGCGGAGGGCTTCGCCTACCTCGGCCTTGGCGGCATCCTGCTCTTCGTTGCGCTCACGGCGCGCGTCGCGCTCCCGTGGTTTCGCCGCGGGACGGAGCGCCGCTTTCACCCCAATGCCGTCGTGCTCGTGGTTCCTTGCCTGCTCATGGCGTTCTACGCCTTCTCGCCGTCGCCGTTCGTGCTCGGTGAACGGCACAGCGGGCTGGCTTGGCTCACGGACCTCATCGACCCCATCGCGCATCGGCTGCGCGCCCCGGGGCGCTTCTGGTGGCCCTTCTTCTACTTCGTGCTCGTCTTCGGTATCCAGGCCGTGGATCGCTTCCTCGCGGCGTTCGACCTGCCGCGGGTGCGCGGGGTCACGCTCGCAGCGGCGGGCCTCGTCGCGATCCAGGCAGCCGACGTGGGCCCGTGGTTCTACGCGCACGGCAAGAACGTCGCGTTTACCCATCCGCCGCGGCTCCCCGACCTTCCTGCCGCCGTCCTTGCGCGCTTCAGCAAGGACACGCGCTACCTGATCCTCGATCCGCCGCTCGCGCGGAGTGCCTGCCCCGGAGAAAAGCCGTGGAAGGGTCCGTACTATCCGCTCGCCATCTACGGCGCCCGCCACAGGCTGATTGTCAACACGGACTTCAGGGCCACTTCCCGCCTGCCGTGGGAGGATCACAAGGCCGTTTGCCGGTACACGACCAAGCTCCGCGACAAGCCGCTGCCCGATCGCATGGTGCGGGTAGAGCCCGCGGACATGAAACCGCTCCGGGGTAGCCGCGCGAACATGTCACCGTGAGACCGTGAGGCGCGCCAAAAACACGGCGCGGACAGCACGGGTCACGCGAGTCACGCTTCGTTGCTCGAGAGCCCCTCGTCGCGCCGCTTCCTGAGTGAGCTCGTCACGAGGGAGCTTGCGCCTTTGGGCCACCGGGCGGCCAATAACCGTTTCTTGTCGAGCCAGGTGAGGCACACGCTGTCGGACTGGTTGCCGCCGAGGATCTGATACGCCGTTTCGTCCTCACCCACGTAGAACCCGACGTGGCCTTTGCCGCTTGCGGGAGACTCGCGCCAGAAGACCATGATCGCGCCGGTGCGGGCCGTGCTGGAGTCGCCGAAACGCGCCCATTGGCGCGCTCCTAGCGGATTGCCCGGCAACCCTTCCTGCGGGAGGGTCGCGCCGACGCAGTGCGAGACGAACAAGCCGCACCACGGGATGTCGTCCCCCGCGTAGTGGATGTCGAGGCTCGTCGCCCAGTCGAGGATGGTCGGATTGCTCTTGGGTCCGAGGACCTCCTTCGTCCCGACGAGGTGCTTCGCTTCTTCGAACCAAGGCAAGACCGTTGCGGAAACTGCCGCGCTCGGTGGGGCCGCGGGGGTCGCCTCGGCGAAGAGCGCTGCTCTCGTCGCGGGGCCGACGACGCCGTCGGGCGTCAACCGGTTCGCCGCTTGAAAGCGGATGACTGCCGCGACGGTGGCGCGCCCCCAGATGCCGTCGACGGGTCCCGGCTCGAACCCCTTGTCCTTCAGCGCTCGTTGAATCGTTCGTACGGCCTCGCTCGCCATGCTCGCCTCCGTTGACCCCCTGCGCGCGGGCCACCCCCGCGAGAACGTCCAAGATAGCGTCTCCGGGGATGGCTCAACATAGGAGTTTTTTGCGGGCTTGGCCGCGGACGGCGCCGGCCGCTAATGGGCTTTCGCCTCGATCACCATGTGGAAAGGCGTTTGGGTGGCCACGCGGAAGTGGGCGAGCCCGCCCTCCGCGAGCGCCTGCTTGAGCGCCGCCGGGCCGGCCTGTGCGCCGAGGGCGATGCCGCCGTGATGGCAGAGGGCGTTCGGGGTGCAGAGCGCCGTGGATGCCGCGTAGTTTATGGCGGCAATCGGTCCGTGGTTGTCCTCGGAGTGCTCGGCCGCCAGGGGTTCGACGAGCATCACGCTGCCTCCCTCGGCAAGGCGACGTGCGGCGTGACGCGCCGCCGCCACGGCGTTCCCCATGTCGTGGAACGAATCCATGAAACAGATGAGGTCGTAGCGCTCGCCGCCGTAGTCCGTGGCCGTTGCATGCTCGAAGCGAACCCGGTCGGTCACCTGGCTCAGCTCGGCCCGCTGCCGCGCCGCCTCGATGGACGCCGCGTGGCTGTCGAAGCCGACGAAGACGGACGCCGGAAAGGCCCGCGCCATGATGACCGTGGAGACACCGTGGCCGCAGCCGACATCGGCGACCTGCGCACCCCTCTGGAGCTTGCTCGTCACCCCGTCGAGCGCCGGCAGCCAGCTCTGCTCGAGGAACGACGCGTAGGTCGTGCCGAAGAAGCGAGCGCAACCGCCGAACAGGCGCGGATCGTGCTCGCCCCAGCCAATGCCCTTGCCGCTCGCGAAGGCCCGCACGAGGCGCGCTTCGTCCGCCCACATCGAGGCGACGATGTCGAACGCGGGCGGCAGGAACACGGGGCTGTTCTCGGCCACGAGCACCGCGTAAGCGCCGGGCGAAAGCCCGAACTTCGCGCTCACTCGGTCGTAGTCGAGGTAGCCCGCCGCCCGCTGCTGGTGCAGCCACTCCCGCGCGTAGCGCTCGAACACCGAAGCATGCTCGCTGAGCTCTCGCGACGTGAGCGGACCGTGCTCGCCGAGAGCCCGGTAGAGTCCGAGCTCGTGCCCCACTCGAACCATCACGCCCGTCATGGCGGCGGACAGATCGCCGAGCACGCGCTGGGCGAAATGCTCGGCGGCGGCGGCCTCGGATGCTTGGGTGGTGGGCTGAACGATTTTTGTCATGCTTGCTCCTCTCGAAAGGTCCGATCAGAGCTTGGGGAACCGAGCGTGGCCCCGCATGAGATCGAGATGAGAACTTCACCGGTCCGAGCGAAATCGCTCGAAACGGTAGCCGTGCCCCACGACGGTCTCGACCGACGCCGCGAAGCGCTGGAGCTTGCTTCGGATCGAGCGCACGACCGCGTCCACGACGTTGCTGCCCGAATAGGGCTGCTTCCACACGGTCTCGAGGAGCTCGTCGCGCGAGACCACGCGCCCGGCGTTGTCGATCAGGCACG
>DASUGE010000568.1:0-8189 GCA_036274215.1 Polyangiaceae bacterium
GTGCTGTGGGCCTACGCCGTCAATCCCTGGCGCCCCGCGCGCATGCTCAGGCTGGATTTACCGAAGAGCATTCGCTCGGCACAGGTCTGGATCACGCCGGCCGCGGGCGGGGGAGCGCTCGTCGAGACCGAGGCCGAGGACGAGAGCCCCGACGCGGCCGAGCGCGACGCCGCCGCCATCATGTCGCTCATCAACCAGAACCTCGCGCTCGCCGACACGATCGGCTCGATCCTGGGCGGTGTTCTCGGCGTCCAGGCGCCGAAGCTCGTCGAAAAGATCGAGCTCCACGCCGAAGGCTCGAAGATCCGCGGTAGCGCCCAGCTCACCGAGCAGCAGGTCGAGCTCGTCTTCAGCCAGCTCGAGCCATTTCTTACGCCGCGCCGCACGCCGCGCATTCCGGCTCCGCCCCCACCGACGACGGTGCCGGCGCCCGGGGCGACGACGGTGCCCTGAGGCGCCCCTTTACGCGGGCGGCGGCAACAGGCTCGGGCCGTGCGCACCGCTCGCGACGGCGGTCACCGTCATGAGCATCGCGTCCGCGCGCTCGGCGTTGATGGCGCCGAGGCAGATCATCGAGCCCTTGCGCCGCTCGACGAGCAGCTTGCAGCGGCCGCGCAGGCCGTCGAGCCCGCTCGAGAGCGCGAAATCCAGCGCGAGCCCCGCGATCATCAAGCCGACGGCCATCGCGAGCAGCGATCCGGAGCCGCCCGGCACGCGCATGCCGTCCACGAATAGCCCCATCCCGAAGTACGAGCCGAGCACGAGCGCGGAAAGCCCGGCGTAGACCCCGGCGCGCGCATAATCGACCTCGCGAATCACCGCGGACAGGTTCGCGAGCGGGACGAGCTCCGTACGCTCGCTCAGCACCTTGCCGAGCAGCTCCACGCGGTAGGTGAGCTCGAGGCCGCGCTCCGTCAGGCTGAAAGCGGCGGGCCGCCGGTAGCCGAAAGCGTAGCGCGCCACGACGCGAAAGAGCTCGATGAGCGGGAGCAACAGCGTGAAGGTGAGCAAGGTCGTCACGACCGCGCTGAACGGCGCCGGCACGAGCTCGCCCTCGAGCGGCTCGCGCGCGATTCCGCCCGCGGCGAGCAGCGCGCGCACCGCCGGATCGTCGGCGCGCTCGAGGGCGCGGCTGCGGATGGGGGCGGCCGCCGACGAGTGGCTCGAGCCGAGCGCGGCCGCAGCGAGCAACGCCTCCGTTCGGCCGAAGTCGTGCTCGACGTCGGCGGGAGCGAGCGCGACGCGCGAGACGGCGCGCCAGAGCCCTTCGCGGTCACCCGCCGCGGCGTCGAGCGCGAGGAGCGCGTCGCACGGCGTGTGCGCGGCAAGCCAAGCGATGTTCGCCGCGAAAAGCTGCTCGGCGACGTCGGACTCCGGCTCTTCGCGTGCGGAGAGGGCGAGGAGCGTCCCGATGAGCGCGGCTTCCGTCGGCGTCTCGACGCCGCGCTCGAGCACGGAGAGCACGTTGCCGAAGCGCGTCGTCGCGTCCTCCGGCACGAGCCCTTCCGGGAGCTTGAGCGTGGGGGGACGCTCGCCCGGGATCGTGCGCGACGCGAACGTCACGCGGCGCTGCTCGGCCGCCTCGAACGCGGCTTCGTGCACGAGCTTCTTCAGCGCGTCGCGATGGGGGTGCTCGTCGAGCGCAGCGACCAGCTCGGCCGGGGTAGGCGAGTCCGACATGGGTTCCGAAGCCAGAGTACGGCTTTAGCCGACTTCACGGCCCGAGGACCAGATTGCCGTCCGCGGTTTTCGCGGCCGTCAGCTCAAGATGCCGATCGAATCGAGGATCGGTCCCGGTTTTTCCCCGGCTTGTCCAGCAGCTACGATGCGATTCTTCGCGTCGACTCGCACCACCGTCGGCTTGTGCGCCTGCGCTTCTTCCGGGGACATGTCGGCGAAGGTCGCGAGGATCACGATGTCGCCCGGCTGATTGAGGTGGGCGGCCGCGCCGTTCACACAGATGGCCCCGCTACCGCGAGGTCCCTCGAGCACGTAGGTGACGAGGCGCGTGCCGCGCGTGGCGTTCCAGATGTGCACCGCCTCGAACGGGAGAAAGCCGGCAGCGTCCATCAGATCGCGGTCGATGGTGACGCTTCCCTCGTATGCCACGTCGGCGTGGGTGACCGTGGCGCGGTGGATCTTCGACTTGAAAACGTTGAGGCGCATGTCGGGCTCGATGAGTCCACCCATGGCGGCCGGCGAAGCGCAGGTCCACCTGGGGAACTCCTTCAACATAAGGCATTGAGAGCAGCGGTCAACCCAGCGACATTGCGGGGGTCTTCGCCGAGCTCCCCCAGGCGGTCGCCGAAGCTCGGGCGTGTGGGCGGCTGTCGGGAGAGGTCGGGGCCGATGCACGCCGAAATTTGGCCCGATCGCGCGCCCTCGCTTACCGAACAGGTGACCCCGAAGGAGCCCCCATGACGAGTGCCAAATCAGAGTCCGAGCTTCACGAGATCCTGAAGAGCCTCCTGCGCGAGTCGATGCGGCTGCATGCCGACGGCGCCCACGGTGCGCGTCTCGGACGCGCTGACGGCTACGTGGACGGCTTCGTCCGCGCGCTCGTCGAATCGGGCCTCTCCGACCACGCGTCGATCCTCGCGATCGTCCGCGGCGTTCGGCGCGAGGTGGGCGGCGCCGCCACGGGCGAGGTCGCTTCCGACTCGGCCACGCTGGCGGCTTAGCCGCGGTTCGGCGCCTGGCCGAAGCCGGCGTTAGTCGCCGGGGTGAACCAGGGCGCGAAGCTCGCCCATGCGGGCGCGAATGGCTGCGGGCTCCAGCGTCGTGAGACGCCCGGTGCCGACCGCTTCGACGCAGAAAGACGCCACCGTGGCTCCGGTGTGCAACGCCTGGCGGAGCGTCGTGCGATCGGCCGCGTCCTTCTGGGCGAGGTAGCCGAGCAGCGCTCCGGCGAAGCTGTCGCCCGCGCCCGTCGGATCCACCTCGTCCTCGAGCGGGTAGGCGGGGACGAAGAAGGTGTCGTCGTTCTCGAAGAGCAGCGCGCCGAACTCGCCGCGCTTCACGATCAGACGCTTCGGTCCGAGCTTGAGGACGGCGCGCGCCGCGCGCTTCAAGTTGTGGATCTCGGCGAGCTGCCGCAGCTCCTCGTCGTTCACCACCAGGAGGTCGATCTTCTCGAGCACCTGCCCGAGCAGCTTCCGCTCGCCGGAGATCCAGAAGTTCATGGTGTCCGCCGCAACCAGGCGAGGCTTCTTGATCTGGGCGAGCACCTCGAGCTGGAGCGCGGGGTGGATGTTGCCGAGCAGGACGTAGGGGCTCTCGGCGTAGCTTGCCGGAAGCTTCGGCTTGAAGTCCGCGAACACGTTGAGCTGCGTATCGAGGGTCGTGCGGCTGACGAGATCCTGCGCGTAGCGGCCCCACCAGCGGAAGGTCTTGCCTTTGGCGCGCTCGATGCCGGCGCAGTCGACGCCGCGCTTGCCGAGGTCGTCGAGCGTCGCTTGCGGGAAATCCTCGCCCACGACCGCGACGGCGCGTACGGGCGCGAAGTGGCTCGCCGCGAGGCCGGCGTACGTGCACGACCCGCCGACGACGGAGCGCGCCTGCCCACTCGGCAGGTCGAGATCGTCGAAAGCCATGGAACCTACGATGAGAAGCGGAGAAGCGGGCATGCGAGTCATTCCTTGGGCTGGGGCGGGACCGTACCACCGAAGCCGAGCGTTTCGGCGAGCAGCGCTTCGGCGAGCCGCGCGGAGCGACCGCGGCGGCATTCCTCGGCGCGCACGATGGAGATGAGCTGCTCCGTGGCGCGATCGAGGTCGTCGTTCATGAGCACGTAGTCGAAGAGGCCGTAGTGGGCGATCTCGCTGCGGGCGACGCTGAAGCGCCGGAGCAGCGTGGCCTCGTCCTCGCTCGCGCGGCCGCGCAGACGGTCCTGCAGGACGGCCATGCTGGGCGGCAAGATGAACACGGCGACGGCGTCGGGGCGCACGCTCTTGATCTGACGCGCACCCTGGTGGTCCACGTCGAACAGGATGCCGCGCGCGTCGCTAGCGCGGTCCACCTCGGCGCGGGTCGTGCCGTAGAGGTTGTTGTGCACCTCGGCCCACTCGAGGAACGCGCCTTGCTCCACGAGCTCGACGAACTGCCCGCGGCTCACGAAGTGGTACTCGCGCCCGTCCCGCTCGTTGCCGCGCGGCTTGCGCGTGGTGTGCGAGACGCTGAAGACGAGCTCGGGCACCGTTTTCAGGAGCCGATTCGAGAGCGTGGTCTTCCCGGCTCCCGAAGGGGAGGAGATGATCACGAGCAGCGGGCCGTCATTCGACATTCTGAACCTGCTCCCGCATGCGTTCGACTTCGACTTTGGTCTTGACCACAAGCTGCGCGACGGGGGCGTCCTGGCTCTTGGCGCCGGTCGTGTTGAGCTCGCGCGCGATCTCCTGCAGCAGGAAATCGAGCTGCCGGCCCACGGGGCCCTGCGTGGCGAGCAACGCGCCGAATTGCTGGAAATGGCTGTCGAGCCGCGCGAGCTCTTCCGTGATGTCGGAGCGGTCGGCCATCAGTGCGACCTCGCTCTCGAGCCGTGCGCTGTCGAGGGGCGCGACGCCGGCGAGCAGGCGCTCGAGGCGCTCCTTCAGGCGCGCGCGCTGGTGCTCGACGAGCTCGCCCGACCTGTCGCGGATCGCTTGCGCGAGCTTGCGCGCCGAGGCGAGGCGCTCACCGAGCTCGCGGGCGAGCTCGGCGCCCTCGGTCGCGCGCATGTGGCCGAGCTCCTCGCACGCGCGGGTGAGGGCGGTCGTGAGCGCGCGACGCACCTCGTCCACGTCCGCCGCGGCCGGCTCGAGCAGGAGCGGAGCAAAGCTTGCCAGCGCCGAGAAGGTGAGCTCGGAGCCGGGCGCGAGCTCGTCCTTGAGCCCCGTGAGCGTCGCGTGCAGCGCCCGCGCGCGCTCCGCCGAGAAGCGCGCGGGCGGCAGAGCGGCGCCGGAAAGCCGCACGCTCACGTCGACCCGTCCGCGCTCGAGCTTCTCGCGCACGAGCTGCTCGACGAACGAAGCTTGGTCGTTGATTTCCGGCGGCAGGCGCACCCGAACGTCGACGAAGCGGTGATTCAGCGTCCGGAGCTCGAGGCTCAGCTGCCCTCCGCCGATTGGCGCGTCCCCCGCACCAAAGCCCGTCATGCTGCGCATGGCGAGCCGAGATTAGAGGCCCTTGCGGCGCTTGATTTCCTCCATCATGCGCCGGTACTCGACTTCCCAGAGGCCCGTCCCCTCCTGCACGTGGCGCAGGTGCCCGCGGATCTCCTGCTCGAGCGCCTGCTCCTCGGCAAGCTGCTTGCGCAGAGGGTCGCGCATCTTGCGGCGGAGCTCGTAGTCCTCGGAGAAGACCTCGTCCACGTTGGCGGAGTGCATCAGCATCTCGACCAGCTGGTCGAGCAGGTAGTCGATGGCGTCGTCGCCGAGCTTGATGTGCTTCTCGTCCGCGATCATCTTCCTGAGGCGCGGGTACTCGTTCTGCGAGAGCCCCCGCTGAGCCATCATGTCCTTGGCGCGGTCGGAAACGGCCTGCTCATCGCGGACGTACTGGCTCAGCACGGCCTCGATGTCGGCTTTCACCTCGGCCGGTGACTCCGTCTCGATGTCCTTGCCCTTGACGAGGGCGGTCATCATTTCCTGAGCGATCTGGGGGACGCGGGGCCCGTGCAGCCTCATGGGCCCGGTACTACCACCGCGCGCGAGGGGGGCCTAGGCGTTTTTGCGGCAAAATCTGCCGATTCTGGACCGTCGGCTACGCTTCGCCGCGGCTTCCGAGGCGCAAGCGCCGGAAAACCGCCTCGCGCTGGCGCTGCTTGTAGGCGTCGTGGCTCGCGTCGCCGGTTTCGTTCTTGGCTTCGCTTTCGGCGTCCAGCACCTGAAATTCGCACAACATGTACACGAGCGGCCCGAGCAGCTCGGAGCCGGCGGGGGCAAGCTCCATCAGGTGCGGGGGGACCCGCACCGGAACGTCCGTCACGAACTGAATGACGCGGTAGGTCGGCGCGCTGAAGCGATTGTCCCCGGGAGTCAAATCGTCGTCCAGGGTGCCCTGGAACTCCGGCACCATGCGGGCGAGCTCGGGGTGCTTCTCGCAGTAGCTGCGGAAGTGGAAGATGGTGTTCGTGCTCTGCTTGGGGACCACGAAATTGAACGGGAAAAGCCGATCCGTCAGGTAGAGGACGACGGGCAGGATGTCGTCGAGCGCCTTCGTCACGATCCGAAAGCGGAGCTTGTCGTAGAGCGCGGCCGCGGTCGCCTCGGGCTTGGACAGGAGCTTCGTGTAGGTCGAGTCGAGGTTTTTGCGCCCGCCGATGAACTCCGTGATCGGGAAGCCCTCGCTCAGCATCGTCCCGACGACGCGGTACACCTTCTCCTCGACGAGGTGGAAGAGGTCGCGGTCGCTCACGGGCAGGCGGAACAAGAGCTCGCGCCCGGCCATGTGATTGATGATCTGAATCGTCTTCAGGATCGTGCAGGCACAAAGCTGCCGATGCCCCTTGCCGGAGGCCATGAGCAGCAGGTCGGCGATGTTCGACTCCTCCACCGGCTTCGGGATGGCGAAGTTGAAATGCCGGCGCAGGAAGGTGATCGCCTCGCGCTTCACGTGCTCGGTGAACGCCAGATCCTTGGCGTCGCTGAGCGAGAGATCGTGGTTCTCGATCAGCTGCCGCGCGTGCTCGGGCCCCTCGAGATTGAGGCGGTGCCAGTCGATGACGGAGGCGCCGGACAGGATCAGCCGCAAGGCCTCGACGTCGTGCAGCGCGAACTCCGGAAAGCGCTTGAGGGGAGCGCCCGACAGCGCACTGACGGGAGGCGACGGCGGGGTGTCGCGCGGAGTGGTCAGTGGTGCGTCGTGGTCGCGCTACCCTCGCCGGGTCGGCGCAGCGAGAGGGTTCCGAAGAAGATGCCGAGGGTCACCCCGAGCACGGCCAGCTGAGCTCCGTAAGTTCCACGCCCCACGAGCAGCAGAGCGGGGATCGCGGCGAACAGATAAGGGTTCAGCTTGGTCATGTAGGTGTCTGTAGGTGATCCTGCCACTACCTCAGGCCAGGGGGCAAACTGTTACCGGAGCCGCCCCATGGAGTTCAAGCCCCTAGTTCGCGATCTGATTATTTAGGTGGGAGGCGCGCGCACTCGCGCCGTGCAAGGCCGACCTCGCGGCCGTGCGCAGGCGCGTGGAATTCGTCGTGCGTTTGCCTAGTTTGCGCAAACCGTACGGCCGGGCGGTGGTTTTTCAGGGAGCTTGCTCGCGCGTTTTGTTAGCGTGAGAACGCGTGACGATTCTCGTGGGCCGTGTCGGCGCGTTCGTTTCGGCCGTGGCGCTCGCGGCGTGCGTCAGCGGATGCGGGGACGAGGGGCTGCTTCCCACGACGGTCGACCCGGGCCCCGACTTCAACGTCGCCGATCTCTTGTTCGACGAGGGGTTCTTCTACTGCCAGGTCGAGCCGAGAGCGATTATCGCGAAGAATTGTGGTCCGGGCGAAGCGGGCGACTCGGGCTGTCACTACACGGTGACGTCATTTCGCCTGAGCGCGCACGCGCCCATCACGTGCAACGGCAACGTCGTCGCCGGAGCAATCCCGCCCGAGGCACGAGGGAACTACACGAGCGCGCAGTCGCGCATGCGACGTGACCCGGACTCGTCGCCACTCCTCTTGAAACCGCTGCAGAAGCTCGAGCACCCGCGGAAAATCTTCAACGACAACGAGGATCCGGCCACGGTGATTCGCCTCTGGTCCAAGCAAGTCACCACGCAATGAACCGCCTTCTGCCGGCCGTCGCCTTGGCTCTCGGGCTTTTCTTCGGGCCCGCCCGCGCTCGCGCCGCCGACAGCGGCGAGGTCGACGTCTTCGCGCGCGTCACGGTGGCCGAGACGGAGATGCGCGCCGGCCCGGGCGTCTCCTATCGCGTGATCCACCGTGGCCGGCGCGGCGACACCTTCCTCATCACGACGCGCGAGACCTCGGGTTACTGGCTCGAGGTGCTGCTCGCGGACGGGCGCACGGCGTACGTGCTCGGCGATACGGTCGACGCCGTGGGGGTGGACGAGGGCACGCCGAACGCGCCGAGCAAGCCGGGCATCTTCGCGCCTCCAGCGCTCGAAGACGCGCACGGCGGGCTCGCGCTGATGGGCGGCGTGTGGAACGGCGTCGGCTACTCGGAGGCGCGGCCCGCCTGGGTGATCGCGCCGGCGATCGCGTT
>DASUGE010000569.1:0-12100 GCA_036274215.1 Polyangiaceae bacterium
GCTCTCGGGCGGGGAGGCGCAGCGGCTCAAGCTGGCGCGGGCGCTCGCTGATAAGCACGCGGGATCATTGTTGATTTTGGATGAGCCCAGCGCAGGCCTCCACGCGGACGAGGTGCAGAAGGTCGTCGAGGCGCTCGACGCCATCATCCTGGGCGGCGGGAGCGTGCTCGTCGTGGAACACGATCTCGATCTCGTGGCGGCGGCGGATTGGGTGCTCGATCTCGGTCCGGGCGCCGGCAGCGCGGGCGGCACGATCGTCGCGGAGGGCACGCCGAGCGCCGTCGCGAAGACGGAGACGCGAACGGGCGTGGCGTTGCGTGAGCACGCGGCACGGCGTGAAGAGGGCAGTGGAACGGTGAGCGCGGCGCCGTTCGCTCGCCGCACCCCGTCCGCCGCAAAATCAAAAAAGAACGGGCAGGCGACGAACGGCGCCGCCCACTCGGCGTTGCCGGTCGGCGACGAGCCCCGGTCGCTCAACGTCTCGCGGGCACGCGAGCACAATCTGAAAGACGTGTCGCTCGCGATTCCGCACGGAGCGCTCACCGTGGTCACGGGGCCGAGCGGGTCGGGCAAGAGCACGCTCGCGTTCGATGTCGTGTTTGCGGAAGGGCAGCGCCGCTTTCTCGAGACGCTGACGCCCTACGCGCGGCAATTCCTGCCGACGATGCCGCGCCCGGACGTCGACGCGGTGACGGGCATCCCGCCGGCAATTGCGCTCGAGCAGCGCACGGCGCGGGCCGGCGGTGCTTCCACGGTGGCCACGGTAACCGAAGTCGCGCACTACGTGCGGCTGCTGTACGCGAAGGTCGGCACGGCGCATTGTCCGGACCACGACGCGCCCATCGTGCACTCGACGGTCGATGCCGTGCACGCCGCCGTGAACAAGGTGCGCGGGAAGCGTTGGCTTTTGGCGCCCGTCGTCAAGGCGCGCAAGGGGACGTACCTCGACGTGTTCACCGCGGCGCAGCGGGGTGGGGTGCGGCTCGCGTTCGCCGACGGCGTGCGCGTCTACACGGAGTCGCCGCCCAAGCTCAAGAAGACGGCGGAGCACACCATCGATCTCGTGATCGGTGTCTTCGACGACGCGTCGTCCTTCGAGCGCGCGGCGATCGAGCGGGCGTTGCATTGGGGCGGCGGCGAGCTCAAGCTCCGCACGGAGACGGGGAGCGAGCAGCTGTTCTCGACGACGAGCGCTTGCCCGAAGTGCGGCTTCTCCGTGCCGGAGCTCGACCCGCGCTGGTTCTCGTTCAACACCAAGCAGGGGCGCTGCGAAACGTGCGAGGGCCAGGGAGTGCTGTACGAGGAGGAGAAGCACGGGCGGGGGAAAAAGGCCGAAATTTTCCTCGTGGAGAGCCAGTGCACGGAGTGTCATGGCGCGCGCCTCGCGCCGATCCCGCGCGCGGTGCGGGTGCTCGGCGAGCGCTACCACGAGCTCACGGGTCGCTCGGTGACGAGCGCCCTCGGGCGAGTTCGACAGTGGGAGTTTTCGGGTGACGAGGCGACGATCGCCAAGCCGGTCGTCGGCGAGCTCGTGCGGCGGCTCGAGTTTTTGGACGAGGTGGGGCTCGGCTACCTCGCGCTCGATCGCGCGGCGAGCACGCTCTCGGGCGGCGAGATGCAGCGCTTGCGGCTCGCGGCGCAGCTCGGCGCCGGGCTCACGGGAGCGCTCTACGTGCTCGACGAACCGACCATCGGTCTTCACCCGCGCGATACGGGGCGCCTGCTCGGTAACTTGCGGGGGCTCGTGAAGCTCGGCTCGACCGTCGTCGTCGTCGAGCACGACATCGACACGATTCGCGCCGCGGATCATTTGGTCGATCTCGGGCCGAGCGGCGGCGCTGGGGGCGGGCACGTCGTCGCGGAAGGAACGCCGCGCGCCGTCCTCGCGAATCAGGCGTCACCGACGGGGCGAGCGCTCGCTTCCGCTCCGGCCCAGCGCCAAGGGCTACCCGTGCCCCGCGGTCACGCCATGCTCGAGCTCACGGGAGCGCGTGAGCACAATCTAAAAAACGTGGACCTATCGGTGCCGCTCGGGCGCTTCGTCGTCGTCGCGGGCGTGAGCGGCTCGGGCAAGAGCACGCTCGTGCGCCAGGTGCTGCTGCCCGCCGTGCGCGAGAAGCTCGGCCTCGTGACGGACGAGCCCGGTGAGTTCTCGTCGCTCCGCGGCTACGAGCCCGTCGTGCGTGCTCTCTCTGTCGACCAGTCGCCCATCGGCCGCACGCCGCGCTCCGTGCCGGCGACCTTCCTCGGTATCTGGGATTTGATCCGGCGTGTCTTCGCGGCGACGCCCGAAGCGAAGGTGCTCGGCTTCGACCCCTCGCGTTTCTCCTTCAACACGCCGAAGGGCGGTCGCTGCACGACATGCGAGGGCCAAGGCGCTCTCACGCACGAAATGTCGTTCCTCCCCGACGTGATCACGGCGTGCCCCGCCTGCAACGGCCAGCGCTTCGAGCCGCAGACGCTGACGGTGCGGTACCGCGGTCTTTCCGCGGGCGACGTGCTCGCTCTGACGGCGGAGCAAGCCGTCGGGGTGTTCGAAGCGCATCCGAAGATCACGGCGCCTCTCCAGACCCTGTGCGACCTCGGTGCGGGCTACGTCACGCTCGGACAAGGCTCGCACACGCTCTCGGGCGGCGAAGCGCAGCGGCTCAAGCTAGCGACCGAGCTCACCGCCGGCGCGCGCCACGAGCACACTCTTTACGTGCTCGACGAGCCCACGACGGGCCTTCACGTCGCCGACGTCGAGAAGCTCGTCCACGTGCTCGGCCGGCTCGTCGAGCGCGGCGACACGCTCGTCGTCATCGAGCACCATCCACAAGTCATGGCAGGCGCTGATTGGCTCATCGAATTGGGGCCCGACGGTGGCGACGCCGGGGGCCGCATCGTTGCGGCAGGACCACCGCGCGACGTGGCGAAGAAGAAGACGGCGACGGGCGTGGTGCTCGGGGAGATGAGGCTCTAGCGCGAGCTCGCCATCGGACGCGTTTCGAGCGTCGCGACGCGCCGCCGCTCCGTGCCGCGCCCGATCATGACCTTCGAGATGGCGGTGCCGCGCCGGAAGGAAATTTCGGCGAGGGGACCCTCGCAGATGCCGTAGAAGGCGCCGTCAGTCGCGTCGTAGCGGACGTCGCGGAACGTCTTGATGTATTCGCCGCGTTCGGTTTCGACGACGACGTCGATGGTGTCGTAGTCCTCCGCGCGAAGATCGACGCCGACCCGGTAGATGAAGAAATCCAGCTTGGGATCGAGCGGGGGGATGTCGACCGGTTTCGTGCAGTCGCCGAAGTCCATGTAGGTGATGCGCGCGCCCGAGGCGAGCAGGCGATCGACCTCGGCGCGCGTCGAGCCGACTTCGAATGAGCCGCGGCGCGTCTGGATCCATTCGGCGGCGCGGCGGAGCGTCTCCGTGAAGGAGGCTTCGGGGGCTTCGCCGCGGGCTGCGCGCGCGAAGAGCTCTTCCTCGAAGGCTTCCGCCTCGGCTTCCGGCATGAGGCCGGAGGCGTAGTCGTCGAGCGCGGCGAGCGCGTCCGGCGGATCGGTGGCGGCGGGGTCGCTCATGCGGCCTCCCAAGAGATGCGGCGCGACATGCAGTCGCGCAAGGCCCCGAGGCTCCGGTGGCGGAGGACGCGCACGTTGCCTTCGCTGAGCGAGAGCTCGCGCGCGATGTCGCCGTGGCTCTTGGCTTCGCCGAACGAGAGGCGCACGACGTCGCGGGCTCGTTGGGAGAGATTCGTCAGGCAATCCTCGAGGTGAAGGACCTCGTACGTCGGCTTTTCGGAGACCTCGGGCGTGAGCGACGCGATGAGCGCCGCGTACTCGTCGAACAGGGCGGCGCGGCGCTCCCGCTGGCGCGCTCGATCGCGCGCGAGGTTCTTGCAGATGCCGAGCACGAAGCCGGGGAGGCGCTCGGGCTGCTCGAGCTTCTTCGTGGCGAGCGCCTCCACGAGGACGAGCATCACGTCTTGCGTGAACTCGTTGACCGCCTCCGTCGCGACGAGCCGGCGCCGCGCGAAGGAGCGCACGACCGGCGCGAATCGCTCACAGATGCGGCCCGCTGCCGCTCGGTCCCCCTGACCGGCCAGGAGGACTAGGGACTCGTAGGGCTCGAGGGGCTCGGCGACGGGCACGGACCACACGGTGTAACGAAATCGCGCGACCTGCCACTACCCCCCGCGAGAGGCAGAAAATCATGAAATGGTCGCTGAAAAAGGTCGTGACGCGAGGTTTGGCCGGGGTCCTCGTGGTGGTTTCCGGGTTGGCCGTCGCGACGGGCGCACGCCAGCACCGAAAATTCGAGGCGCCGTTCCCCGCCATCCACGCGAGCGCCGACAAAGCCGTCATCGAGCGCGGGCGGTACCTCGTCTTCGGTGCGGCGCATTGTGCCGATTGCCACGGCGCGTCCCAGGCCCCGGGCGCGACCACCGTCGCGGCGAGCGGCCCCGAGCCGCTCACGGGCGGCCATGAGTTCCACCTGCCGGTCGGCGTGTTCCACGTTCCGAACATCACGCCGGACCGCGAGACCGGCATCGGCCGCTACCGCGACGAGGAGCTCGCTCGGATGCTGCGCTACGGCGTGCGCCCGAACGGCGAAGCGATGCTGCCGTTCATGCCGTTCCAAAATCTGTCGGACGACGATCTCACGGCGCTGATCTCGTTCTTGCGCAGCCAGGCGCCCGTGCGCCATGCGGTTCCCGCCCATGAGCTCACGACGCTCGGGCGCGTCGTGAAGGCGTTCGTGCTCACGCCGCGCGGACCTTCGGCCGAGCCCGCGAAGCACCTCGAGCCTGCGGCGACGCCCGAATACGGTCGCTACCTCGCGAACAGCGTCGGCAACTGCGCCGGCTGCCACACGAAGATCGACATGAAGACCGGCGAGTTCATCGGGCCGAAGTTCGCGGGCGGCGCCGAGCACCCCTCGCCCACCGACCCCACGAAGAGCTTCGTCACGCCGAACCTCACTCCGGATCCGCGCTGGGGCTGGCTCAACGGCTGGTCCGAAGAGGCGTTCGTCGCGCGCCTGCGCGCGGGTCGCCTCCGTCCCGGATCACCCATGCCGTGGGAAGCGTTCTCGACCATGAACGACACCGACATCCGCGCGCTGTACCGATTTTTTCGGACTTTGCCGGCCTCGCCGGGTGGCCCTGACCCGAAGGATCGCGACAGCGTCGCGCAGCCGATCGCAGCGCGCTGAGTCCCGGCTCGAGGGGGGCCTTCGCCTCGCGACCGGTTTTCGCCGGTTCTGCGTTAGTGTCGGAGCGCGATGACGGAATCGGGAGCGCCGCGCCCGCGTAGGTCGTTGAAGGGCGAAAAGGTCAGCGTGACGGGCGAGCTCCCGAGCGTCGGGGGCATCAGCAAGCGCGGCGCGAGCGACGGGGGAGACGACGGCGCGAAGATCGTCTCGGAGCGCTTCCATCTTCGCGAGCTGCTCGGTCAGGGCGGCATGGGCAGCGTGTTCGTCGCCCA
The DNA here is from genome assembly GCA_036274215.1 of Polyangiaceae bacterium. Taxonomy (GTDB): domain Bacteria; phylum Myxococcota_A; class Polyangia; order Polyangiales; family Polyangiaceae; genus PMG-095. The sequence continues at coordinate 5,464 of DASUGE010000569.1, forward strand.
GGATCGCGGCCTGGGACGTGCGGTCGCGCTGAAGCTCTTGCGCGACGAGCTCGAGACCGACAAGAGCGCCCTCCGCCGCTTCATTCTCGAAGCCCAGATCGGTGCGCAGCTCGAGCACCCGAACATCGTGCCGCTCTACAGCTTCGAGCGCACGGACGGGGGCGCCCCGGCCATCACGATGCAGCTCCTCGAAGGCCAGACGATGGCCGCGTACATCGAGGAAGCGGGGAAGGCTCCCGTGAGCGAGCGTCAGCCGCGCGGGAAGTACGCGCTGAAGGAGCGCCTCCATCGGCTGCTCGGTGTGTGCGACGCCGTGCACTTCGCGCACGAGCGCGGCGTCATTCACCGCGACTTGAAGCCGGACAACGTGATGCTGGGGACGCATCACGAGGTGTACGTGATGGATTGGGGGCTGGCGCGCGTCATCGGCGGTCCGGACGTGCGCGAGGACGCCAAGGTCGTCGCCGTGGCGCAGCCGACCGCCGTGGCGCCGCCCGTCAGCGTTGCTTCCGGGGTAGCACAGACAGTCCTGGCGCCGTCCACGCCGCCGCCGGTGAGCGACGACGAAGCGAGGGCGCTCGGCCACATGCCGACGATTGCGTCGGAGCCCGCGCCGCTCGAGAGCGCGGGCGGCTCACTGGCGACGCAGCAGGGACAGGTGATGGGGACGCCGCAGTACATGCCTCCGGAGCAGGCTCTCGGGCGACTCGATCATGTGGGCCCCGCTGCCGATCAATATGCGCTCGGCGTGATGCTGCTCGAGCTCTCGACGTTGCTCCCGGCTCGATCCCACACGAATCTGATGCAGGCGCTCACGGAAGCGATGCAGGGGCACCTCGCGAAGCCGATCGACATCGACCACCGGCCGGTGCACCCGGCGCTCGCCGCCATCATCGCCAAGTCGACGCAGATCGCGATCCGCGAGCGCTACCCCTCGGTGAAGGAGCTTGCCGACGATATCCGCTCCTTCGTGCGCGACGAGCCGGTGTCGGTCTACGTCGAGGGGCCGGCGCGACAGCTCGTCCGCGCCGCCGCGCGCCGTCCCGCGATGGCGACCGGGATCGTTGCCGGACTGATCCTGCTCGGTGCAGCGGGCGTCATCGGGCTCCTCGCGAAGAGCGCCGGGGAGGCGCGACGCCAAGCGCACGACATGGAAGGGTCGCGCAAGGTGCTCGTCGGTGTCAGCCGTCGGGCGCAAATGGTCGATTCGCGGATCGGTGAGCTCGCTGCCGAAGTGCAGGCGATCGCCGGCGCGACGGTGGAGAGCCTCGAGCTCGACGGCGGCCTTGCTCCGCTGAAGCCGCCGCCCGTGCTCAAGCCGTCGCCGGCCTACGGTGGCGCGCTAGAGAGCTTCGAGCAAGCGGTGGTGACGTGGTCCGGAATGACGGACGGCGTCTCAATTCCGGTCAGTGCGCAGAAGCTGCTTGGCGTCGAGCGCTGGCTCGAGCGGGCTCTCTACGCGAGCTTGCCCCAAGCTGACCGCATGCATCCGGAAACGGAACGCAAAGCGGCGCTCTTCGACGGGAAAGGCATGTTCCTCCGCTGCTTCGTGGGGCTCGACGACGGCAGCTTCGTCCAGTATCCCGCGCGCCGCATCGACCCGAACGTGGACCACGATCCGCGCAAGCGACCCTGGTATCGCATGGGCCTGAGTGATCCGACGCTCCGCTGGACGCGACCGGTCGTCGAGGCCAACCGCCACACGGTGCGGTTGCAGGCCCTCGTAGGCCTCGTGAACCCCGGGGGAGCGTTCGTCGGAGTGGGCGGCTGCGACATGCGGGTCACGGCGCTCGCGCGCCAGCTCGGGCTCGAGCTCCCCGGATTTCAGCGCGCGTACCTCGTCGGCGAGGACGGCAAGATCCTCGTGAGCGAAGGGCTCGAAGCGTACGTCCTCGCCCACACCAAGGACGTGAACGCCGACGTCGAGCTGCCCGACGTCGAAAACGCCGAGATCCGGCGCCGCATCGTCGCGCACGAGGAGGGCGGTTACGTGCTTGCTCCCGGCGGTAAGCTCATCGTGTTTTCTCGCTTGGTCTCGCCCGAGTGGACGTACGTCGCCGAGCTCGACGCGGCGCCGTACGTGAGTCGCTAGGAATAGGGCGACGGCGAGCGGCGTAATTGACCGCCGTGGGTACGATGCGCCGCTCCGGATGGGTCATTTCGTTCGTGCTCGGGCTCGGCGGATGCTCGAGCACTTCGCAAACCGCAACGTCGCCGCACTCTCCGGGGCCGGGCCCTTCGCCCGCTGTCTCCGCGCTTGACCGACGGGCCGTCATCGGAGCGCCCTGCGCGATGCCGAACGGTGCGCCGGCCGGCTACGACGGGTCCTCGGCGCGCGTGTTCGTGGAGGTCGCGCGCTGGGAAGGCGACCCCCTGACGAGCCTGCGTCCCGGCGAGGGCGGTGGGCTCGTCCTCGATGCGGGGCGCGAGAGCGTCTGCATCCACCACGCGCTGGCAAACAACGACGAGGTAAAGACCGTGGCGTGGGACACCGCGCCATCCACGGCGAACGGTTCCAAGTCGCAGGTTCATTGGGACATGAAGCTCACTCCCCGCGTCGTCGCGTCTTCGCCGCCGGGCGTGCGCATCGAGGTCGAGATCGCGGGGGGCAAGTCCGCCCACACGACGCTCGTGCTGCGCGATCAGCAGACGAGCATCCTCGATTGGCTAGGTGACCCTGGTTCCAGCACGCCGCGGACGATCGTGGCCGTCACGCCCTACGTGCTTCGTGACGACGCCGACGTGCAACGTCTCCTCGAGTGTAAGCGCGAGGCGGCAGAAACTGCTCGCCGGCATTCGGCGCCGGCGCCGCGCTGATGCTACCCGAGCACCCCGTCGAGCGGCCCGCACGTCGCCTCGATGCCGAATCCGGTCGCGGCCGTGTACCCAAGGCCGTGCAGCACCGACGTGTGGAGCTTGTGGGCGCTCTGCGTGCTCGGCAGGTTCAGGTACTGGCCGACCTTGAACCCCATGTTTTTGCCGCCCATGATGAGGTACTGGAGGTCCTTCGGGCTGTGGTTGTGGTCGGTGCCGCTCTCCACGCCCCAGTAGATGAGGGTGTTGTCGAGCATGCTGCCGTCGCCTTCGCTGATGGCCGCGAGTTTTTTCGCGAGGTAAGCGACTTGGCTCGCCCACAAGCGGTCGAACTTGATGAAGGCGTCGACGACCGTCGTCTGCGTGCCGTTGAGGCTGACGTTCGTGACGCGGTTTTTGTCGCTCACGCTGAGGTGCGCGACGGTGTCGTGCCAGCTGTCGTTGTCGCCGGCTTTGAGGCCCATCATGCCGGTGTGGTGGCTGCCCGAGAAGCCGAAGCCGAGATCGGCGACGCGCGTGCGGTCGCAGGTGAAGGCGTTGACGATCAGGTCCGCCTGGATCTTCGCCCACTTGTCGATGGTGACGTCGTTACGGTCGCTGCTGTTGACGCCGCTCGTGTCCACCTTCTGGCAGCTCGCGCCCGTGAGCGGCGGGGTCATCGGTGAGCCCATCGCCTGGATCTGCTTCTCGAGCTCGTTCAACGCGTCGAGGTGAACGTCGAGGCGCTCTTTCTCGTCTTGGCCCAAAAAGCCTTGAATCTTCTTGATTTGAGCCATGTCGACGTCGAGAGCGGCCTGCTTGATCTGCGTGTCGAGGCTCGGGCCGCTGGCGGCCGGCGTGGGCGCGGGGGCCGGCGTCGTGCCGCCGAAGGTGACGCCGTTGAAGATGTTGTTGAAGGCCTGGGTCGGATCCCACTCGTGCGCGATCGGCTGGCCGGGGCCCGAGTAACAGATGACGTGGCGTTTGTCGCCGCCGCCCTTGTCGCCCGCCGTGAGGTGGATGTCGGACACGGGCGTGTTGCCGCGGATGTCCGTGTTCTTGAGCAATACCTGGTCGATGGAGGGGCCGTTCGCGTAGTGCGTCGCTTCGTCGAAGAACTTCTGGCCGGTGAAGAGCTGGGCGATGCCAGCCTCGTGGTGGTTGTCGAACGTCCAGGAGTGATCGACCCGGCGCACGAACAGCATGTGCGGCTCGAGACCTGCGAAATCGAGCATCGGACCCTGCAGCGTGAAGCCGTTCGTGCCGCCGCCCATCGCCGGCCACCACTCCCGCGGGTGTGAATCCGGAGTGAACACGAGGAGCAAGCGCTTCGGGAGCGCCGTCTGCGCCTCGAGCGTGCGCTGGCGCAAAAATGGTGCGAGAAACACGCCGCCGAGCCCGGTTTGGAGCAGCGCGCGGCGCGAGAACACGTTGCGTTTCGGCATCAGCATCATGGGCGCACCCGGTGATACGTGCTCGCGGTGGTCATCACGGCCTGCGCCGCGTCGCGGAACGAGCCCGAAGCGATCGCCGCGCGCGCCGCCTGCACGGGCGGGATGCCGCGATCGGCTTCGACCTCGCCGAAGTAGAAGCGGAAGACCTGGCGCGCGACGCACTCGCGCACCCATTCGCTCTTGGCGAGCGCGCCGGCGAGCTCGGTATGGTTCGCCATGGGGCCGTCGACGTCCGTGTTCAAAAGGTCGCCCGACGTGTCGATAGCGACGCCGTTCTCCTGCGTGCGGAAGCGCCCGGCGGCGTCGAGATCCTCGAAGTTGAAGCCGACCGAATCGAGCAGGGAGTGACAGGAGCGGCAGCTCGCCTGCGCGGCGTGCTGCTCGTAGAGCTCGCGCGTCGTCTTCGGCATGATGCGGGTCTCGGTCTCGCTGATGTCCGGCGGCGCGATGTCGGGCAGGTGGATCTCCTGGCACAGGAAGCGATCGCGCACGAACAAGCCGCGCTGCGTGGGCGAGGTCGACGTCTCCTTCGCCCGCAGCGAGAGCACGGTGCCGAGCGCCAAGACGCCCGTGCGCGTCCCGCCCGCCGAGCCCGTCGCATCACTCGAGTAGAAGGCGCCGAGCGCGCCCGCCGGCATGGCGAGCGGCGTCGTGAGCAGGGCCGCCAGCGTTCCCGTCGGACCCGCCCGCGTCGCGAGGAACGCCGCGCTCTCGTCGAACATGGCCTGGCGGACGTTGTCGTAGCCGGGGAAGCGCGTGGTGTCCTTCTGCGGGTAGGGCGGCTCGTCCGCGGAGAGCGTCGTCTCGAACTTGTAGATCTTGAGCCATTCGAGCGCGAAGGTCTGGAGCTCCGCCGTCGCTTCCGGCGTGGCGAGCAGGCTGGTCACGGCCGTCGCGAGCGTCGAGGGGCTCGTGAGCTCGCCGCGCTTTGCCGCGCCGAGGAGCTCCGCCGCCGGGGGCGTGTCGAGCAGGCTGTACGAGAGGAGCGAGGCCACCTCGTAGCTCGTGAGCTGGAAGTCCTTCGCCGCGGCGTCGGTACCGATCTCCGTGCGGTAGAGGAAATTCGGCGAGGTCAGGAGCGCGCGCAGCACCGAGCGGAAGCCGAGCGCCGCATCGCCGCCGCTCGCCCCGAGCTCGAAGATCGCGCCGTACGCGTCGAGCTCGTCTTGCGAGGCTGGGCGGCGGAAGGCGCGCTCGACGATGCTACCGAGGAACGTGGCTTTCGAAGCCGCGGCGAGCTGACCGCCCGCGAGCTTCGTCAGCTCCTGCGTGGTCATGGCGTCGGTGATCGCCTTGGCCTTGTCGTAGTAGTCGCCCGCGAGCGCGACGCGCACGAGACCCGAGCCCGACATGTTCGGGTACACGCCGTTGTCGATTTCAGGCTCCAGGTCGCTCACGTCCACGGCCTTGCCGACCAGTGCCTGCACGCTCTTCGCGTACTGCTCGTGGCTGAGCTTCCAGGTGCGTGCCGGGAGCGCTTCGGCGGCGGCAACCGGTGCGGCGTAGGGCAAGTGACCTTCGCTATCCGGGTCGGGCATGGCGTTGGTTCCACCGCTCGTCGTGCCGGCGGACCCGCCGCTCGTGCCCGTGCTGCCGCCGCTCGCCGGCGCCGCGCCCATGCCGCCGGCGGCCATCGTGCCCGTGCTGCCGCCGCGAGCACCCATGCCGCCCGAGATCGCGGAGTGCGCGCCGGATCCGTCAGCTTGCCCAGGCGCGCCACCGATGGTGGCGTTGCACGCGATGACCAACGTGGCGCCGAGCGCGACGGACGACTTCCAAAGAAATCGTCGCCGCACGAAGGTGCGCGCTTCGTCGGGACTCATCGTCGACGCTCGGTGAGGAATTGTAGCGCTCAGTCTCTCGACCATTTCAATGGACGAGAGCTGCATGGGCAGTCGGAACTTTTTCACGACGCTGCGGAGAATCCGCCTAAGACGGATTGTTTCGCTGGATCGGTGTTGCGTGCGGCTCGGGTACTCGGGTGGAGTTGCTCCGCGCGTGGCGCGGCGCCCACATTTCGCCACGCCGCGCAGCCGCGCTGCCGACTGATGTGGCGCTACGCCGCCAAGAGCGCGCTGGTCGCGGGGCGGAGCACCTCGGAGACGCCCTCGGCGCTCGCCGTGCGCAGGGCATCGAGGTCCACGCGCGTGCGCAGCGCGAGCTCGTCGAGGTCCGCTTCCGGCCACGGCAGCGCGAGGGCGCGCTCCACGGCGTCTCGCGTCTCGCTTCCTCCGACGGCGAGCGCCCACGCGACGATTCGGAACGAGAGCACGGCGTGCTCGGCTTCCTCGGCTGCGATGGCCTCGAGTGCACGCCTTATTTCCGGCTCCGGCGTGAGCAGCGCCGCGCGCGCCACCAAGTGCGCACCGAGCGTCTCGCCGAGGCACCCC
>DASUGE010000570.1:0-2229 GCA_036274215.1 Polyangiaceae bacterium
TAACCGTCACGACGGAAGGTAACCCCGTCGACGGTGAGCGCGGCGATCAGCCGGAGCCGTAGTAGAACCTCGGCCCCGTGCCGCGTTCCGTCCGTCCCCTCCGCGCCGCGCTGTGGCTGGCGCTCCTCGCGCTCAGCTGTCGCGGCGGTAAGACCACGGGCGCTGCAGCGGCTTCCGCGTCGGCTGCCCGCGCCGCAGCGGCCGCCGCGGCCTCCGTCGATCACGGCGAGCTCGACACCAAGGCGCCCGACGACGCTCCGAAGCTCGCCGCCACGGTGATCGCCGCCACCGTCTACAAGCTGCCCGACACCGGCTCGCGGCGTCTCGGCTACGTGCGGCTCGGCGGCGTCGTGAAGCGCGACAAGGACCCGGTCCCCGGCCGGGGCTGCAAGGGCGATTTCTACCACGTGTACCCGACCGGCTACGTTTGCACGGACGAGGCGACGACGAACCTCGAGCTCCCGCTCGTGCGTGCGGCCAATCGGCGCCCCGATCTCGGCAAGCCCATGCCGTACAAGTACGCGTTCGTGCGCGCGAACGCGCCGCAGTACCTGCGCGTCCCGACGCGTGCCGAGCAGGAAAAGAGCGAGTTCAAGCTCGGCGAGCACCTGACCTGGTTCGCGGAGCACCACGCGGAGGTGCAGACGGTGATCCTCGGCGCCAACGATCAGCCGCTCGACGCGCGTGGCATCGCCGTCCCGGGCATGAAGCCGCCGCCCGGTTTCCGCCTATCGACCGCGCTCAGCGAAAACGAGCTCCTCGGTGGCGCGGGCGCGAACGACCCGATCCCGTTTTGGCTCAACGGCGGACGCCAGATCCCGAATGTCTCGGGGTTCGACGTCCCGGCGAGCTCCGTCTTCGCGGACCGCGTCCGGCGCAAGACCGGACTTTCGCTCGTCGGCGCCTTCGACACCGAGAGCGACGGCATGAAGCGCCGCTTCGCCGTGACCGTCGATCTGCGTCTCATCCCCGCGACCAAGCTCAAGCCCGACACGGGCAGCCCGTTTCACGGCATCGAGCTCAGCGACAAGCTCCCGATGCCCTTCGCGTGGGTGGTTCCCTCCGACGCCAAGAGCTACGAGCTCGTCAAAGGCACCGAAGAGACGCGTCCCGTCGCCGATCTCCCGCGGCGTGTGATCGTCCCCCTCACGGGCAAAGCGCGCATCGAAGCGGGTGAGCGCTACTACCAAACCTCCAAGGATCAGACGATCTGGCTCAAAGCACGCGATCTCGACATCGTCGCGCCGCCGCCCGAGTGGCCCGACATCGCGACGCGCGGCGGCAAATGGATCGACATCTGCATTACCCAGCAGACGCTCGTGCTCTATCAGGGGAAGAAGCCGTACTACGCGACGCTCGTTTCGACGGGGCGCGACAAGCTCGGCGATCCGAAGGAGACGCTCTCGACGCCGCGCGGCTCGTTCAAGCTCACGAGCAAGCACGTCGCAGCGGCGATGGACTCCGAGGAGAACTCGAGCGTTTCGGGCGGGCAGCGCGCTGCGCCACGCGTGCACACCGAGTCGGCGAAGGCGACCATCGCGCGCTTGAAGAAGGCGCGCGAAGCCGGCGAAGATCTCGACGAGGACGACAAGCGCCGCCTGCTCAATATCGACAAGGGGCGTGACCCGGAATACGGCATTACGGTGCGGCGCGGCGCGGCAGGGTTCGAGCTGCGCGACGTGCCGTGGATTCAGTACTTTGCGTCGGGCTACGCGCTTCACGGCGCCTATTGGCACGACGTGTTCGGCGTTCCGCGCAGTCACGGCTGCGTGAATCTGTCGCCAATCGACGCGCGCGTCGTCTTCCGCTGGACGGATCCGCCGGTCCCCGACGGCTGGCACGGCATCAACATCGGGACGGAGATGGGCGAGGGGACGGCGGTGATCATTCGGGAGTGAGCTGCCGGCGGAACGCTTCAACCCCAGCTCGCTTCCTCCGGTTGGGAGGCCCCGTTGTACTACAACGAGCTCACGCTCTTGACCTCTAGGTACCAGTACTGAGCGAATGCCGCGGCGTTTCCGACGTATCGGTCATCCTGAGGTGCGTAGTTCGACGTCACGGCTGCAAACGGCGGCGCGGGCATGAAGTCGTCGAAGATGGTCGCGCCGTAGGGGGCACAGGCGGTGTCCGTCGCGCTCCCGCAGTTGGTCGCCATCTCGCAGTCGGGGTCGGTCACGATGGCCTCGAGCGTTCCTTGTCCTGGAACGTCGAGCAAAAATCGCATGCTCC
>DASUGE010000571.1:0-6437 GCA_036274215.1 Polyangiaceae bacterium
CGCCGCGCCGGCAGCGAAGGCGAGGACGGCCATGCGGACGGCGACGCCCGCCTCGACCTGGTCGAGGATCGCGCTCGTGGCGCCGTCGGCCACGTCGTCCGACACCTCGACGCCGCGGTTGAGTGGGCCCGGGTGCATGACGAGCGCGCCCGGCTTTGCCAGATCGAGGCGCTTGCGGCTGAGCCCGAACTCGCGCGAGTACTCGCGTAAAGACGGCAAGAGCGCCGCGCCGAGCCGCTCCTGCTGGATGCGCAGCATCATGACGGCGTCGGCGCCCTCGAGCGCCGGCTCGATGCGATCGTAGGTGCGCGCCCCGAGCGCGTTCGGAACGTGGGGTAAAAGCGTGCGAGGCCCGGCCAAGCGCACCTCCGCCCCGAGCAGGCCGAGCAAGAGCACGTTCGAGCGCGCGACGCGGCTGTGCAGGATGTCGCCGCAGATCGCGACCACGACGCCGTCGAGCTCGCGCCCGAGGCGTTTGCGAATCGTGAACGCGTCGAGGAGCGCCTGGGTCGGATGCTCGTGCATACCGTCGCCGGCGTTGACGACGGGCGCGCGGATGCGGCTCGCCACGTAGTGGGGCGCGCCGGAGGCCGTGTGCCGGATGACGATTGCGTCGGCGTGCATCGCATCGACCGTAGCGACGGTATCGAGCAACGACTCGCCCTTGCTCATGCTCGACGAGGAGCCGCCGAGGTTCACGACGTCGGCGCCCAGGCGTTTGCCCGCGAGCTCGAAGCTCGTGCGCGTCCGCGTCGAGGATTCGAAGAACAGGTTGATGATGGTCTTGCCGGGCAGGACCGGCACCTTGCGCACGGCGCTCCGCCCGACCTCGTGGTACTCGGCGGACTTGGCGAGCAGCGCGAGCGCCGTCTCGCGCGAGAGACCCTCGATGCCGAGCAAGTGTCGCTGGGGGGACGCCAAGGCGGCACCGTTGGTAGCACGCCCCCGCGGCGTCGCGCTACGCCGGAGCGGCTATTCCGCGGGCTTGCAGTCGAAGTCCTGCTTCCACTGCAGGAGCGTCGGGGAGGTAGTTCCCGTCGGGTTGATGGTCATCGAGATACGCAGCCAACGTCGCGAGACTTGCGCCGGGGTGAGGGCGGCGAGGCGCGTCGCGACCGTCTGCGTGTCGCTCGTCCAGCCCGTGGTGCTGGCCGGGCCGACGATGCTGCCGGCGCTGGCGGCGGTCGCTGCGCCGAGCTCTGCCTGCGTGTCGGCGGTCTGCGCGTTGAAGACGATCGAGGTCGAGCCGGGTGCCGTCGCCTGCCAATAGAAGTACAGCCACTGCGGCTGCGTCCCGAGCGGGCACGCAGAGTCGTAGTCGACGGTATGGGTCGCCGGGGAAAGTGGGGTCGCAGGCGCGGGCGGCGTAACGAGGCCGACGCACTGGGTCGCGTTGAAGAGCAAAAACTCGAAGGCCTTCTCTTCGCCGTTCATGGCGGCGGTGTCGCAGGTCGTCGAAGACCATGGCAAGAACGTCCCTTGCTGACTGGACGTGCTGTTCGACTTCGAGACGTGAGTTTCTGCGACGACCACGCGACCGCACTGGTTCGCCGCGGGCACGCCCCAGGGCGTGTCGAACTGGTACGCGGCAATCATCGGCCCGCCCTGGCCGCCTCCCTGCGAGGCGCAAGAGGAGGGCGACGCGCTCGTCGAGGTCGAGCTCGCGTACGTGGAGTTGCAACTACTCGGGTGGTTGACCGGAGATGCGGTGGAGTCACCGTAGGCCAAACGCACCGTCGGCGCGTTGACGTCCTTCACGAGATGACGCCAATTCGAAAAGGTCGCCGTCCCGTACCCGGCGGGAGAGGCTCCCACCCCGTCTGCCCAATCCGCGAAGGCTAGTCCGAGCGCGTTCGTCGTATCGAGCTTGTACGGGAAGCTCGTGCCGGTGGGCGAGGAACCCTGGCGATCGTTGTCCACGTACGACCCGAAGACGTAGTTCACGGAGGCCGGGTACGTCGAGCGCGTGAGGAAGTACGCCATCCAGTGCGTCGAGAACAGCCGGCCACCCTTGTCGATGAAATTCTTGAGATTCGTCGCTTGGGTGGGGCTCGGCGAGTTGTCGAGCGCTGAAACCGCCGAGTCGGGGTCGGTCAGGAACGGAGGCCGGGTCGTATTGAGCTCATTGGTGGCGTCCTGGGCCCGCCCGAAATTCGCGTACGTCGACGGAACGTACGGAGCAGCGGCGTAGCCGAGGGGTGACCCGGCGCTGCCGACGTACGGATTCGGGGAGCCCGGGGTGCCGCCGAACGGATTCTTGTCGCAGGGTGCGATGACGGCGCTGTACGTGTCGAGCTGCGTCGGCGACGACCAGAGGTCGGTGGCGCAGGTTCCCGCCGGAGACCCCGTGCAGCTGACGCCGGTGACCGAGGGGGTGCCGGTGCCGTTGAACTTCATGCCGTTGTAGGCGTAGAGATGGACGCGGCCCGCCCCGTTCTTGTTCGTGAACTCGGACTCTTCGATGCCGATCTTGCGGAGCAAGCACTGGAGGTGGTCGCCGGCGCTCATCGAGATCGCAATCTTCGGGATATTGCCCTCGCTCGCTTTGCTCGGGAGGCGCGAGTTTTCGCCCGGCGCGAGGGCCGCGGCGGGCGTGCCGGAGCCGCAGGTGCCGACGATGGCGGGCTGATCGACCACGCGGCGCCAGCGGCCGATCTGGATCACGACCTTGAACGTGACGCCGACCGGGACGTTCGTGAGCACGAACTTGCCGTCGGCGTCCGTCACGGCCGAGGCGATCGGCGTGCCGGTGTACAGGCTCGCGCAGGTGTCGCACTGCACGCCGTCCGTGAGCGCCTGAAGCGACGTCGACGTTTGTGGCACGTACACGATCACGCCGGGGACCACGTTGACGCCGGCGGGGTCGTAGATCGTGCCCGTGAGGTGCGCCGAGGCGCACGTCTGCGAGCACTCGTAACCCGTGCAGCCCGTGCAGGCGTTGGCGGGCTCGAACACCTGCCAGTTGTTCGCGTAGTTGCACTCGCCGCCCGTGATTGACTTGTCGTAGTTGACGGCGATGGCGCGTGTCGCCGTGAGGTCGAGGGCCGGGGAGATGCTCGCCGTGCTGTTCGACGGGTTCACGTCGAGGCACTTGCCCGGATCGATGTAGCTACCGGCAGCCGTTCCGAGCGTGAAGGTGACGTAACCTTTGTCGGGGGCCGCCGACGGCAGAGCCGTCTGCAGCACCGTGTTGCTCGAGAACACGCCGATCTTGACGGTGCCCGCGTTGGCGCGGTCGGAGCCGCGATTGCAGACCTGAAAGTGGTACGTGGTCAGCGACTTGCACGGCGGCCCGAGCTCGAGGTCGATCTTCTTCGCGAGCGCGCAGCCCGTAGGCGCCGGGTCGTAGCAGGGGAACGTCCAATCGGCGCACGACGTGCCGTTACAGTCGCGATCGTAGCCGCACACGTCGCCCGCGGAGGTCGCCGCCGTGCAGCTCGTGGGTAGCTTCCTCCACGACGCCCCCAAGCTCGAGTAGGACCCACCGTGAGGCCCGGAGTACCCGCAGCTTTGTCCGCACGCGACGATGCCGCCGCCGGGGGCTTCGCAGATCCCGCTCGGGAGGTTGTCGGGATCCTGGCCGTCGTCCGAGGTGGTTTGGCAGAAAGGGTCACAGGGGTTCGTCGTGCATTTGACGGGACCCGTGACGGCGAGCGTATGAATGCCCGAGCGCGGCATGAGCTCGCTCGTCTGGTGATCGTAGACGCAGGCGCCCCAGACATGGTCGATGGTGCATTCGCGCTCACCCATCGAGCAGCTCACGTAGTCGCCGGATCGAAGCTCCGTGGTTCCGCAGTCGACGAGCTCGCCGACCTCGTCGCAGGGGCAGCCGTCGTCGGGCGTCGCGCACTCGGGGCCGCCCGTGTAGTCGCGGTCGGGTCCGGAGCCGACGATCCCGTGGAGGTCAGGCTGCTCGTTGACCTTGCAACCGGTGAGCACGGCCAGCGCGAGGCCTAAGAGAAACCCACATTGGTGCACCCTGGAGCTCATGAGCGTGGAGGAATTCCCCCGTTAGCGAGCAAGGTTCGTGCCCCGAGCGACACGCCTCGAGCCGCGGGTTTTTCGGGGAAATGGCAAGCGTTGCACGGGTTTTTCGGCCCGAATGGCTGCAAAGAATGCAGGGCTCGCAGGGCCTTGCGATGTAGGGAAATGCCCGCCTAATTGAGCCAGCCGCCGTCCGGGCCCTTCTTGCCGCCCCGGTTGCCGTTGCCGTTGCCGTTCGAGCCGCCGTCGGTGCGCTCGGACTTGCCGCCCTCGATCACGTCGAACCCCGAGCGAGCGACGCGACGCTTGCGGACGCCGGCTTCGCGTCGCGCTTCGGCGTCGAGCTGCGCGAGCCTCAGCTTGAGCCACAGACGACGCATCGGCGAAGGCGTGCCGCCGCCGAACAAGTAGCCCGCGAGCATGCCCCCGAACGGAGCGATCTGTCCCTCGGGGCCGCCGGCCTGAGCGATCAGGTACATGACGTTCAGCGCCACCACGAACAGGATGAGCCCCGTCGACGTGATGGGAATCACGAACATCACGTTGATGGTGCGCCCGCGAAAGCTGAGCGCCCACGCGATCGAAACGGCGGACACCACCGCCATCGAGCCGAACCAGTAGTCGGGCACGAGGCGCGCCGCGAGCGTCGCCGGCAGCACGAGCTCGACGAGCATCTGCGTGACGTTGGCGAACAGCGCGGATAGGCCCAAAAAGCGCAGGAAACGCGCGCTGCCCCAGTGGCTCTCGAGCGACGGCCCGAGGAAGTAGAGCCCGAGCAGCGCCCACAACACATGCCCGATGTTGTGGCTGATCTCGTGCATGAACGGCGCCGTGAACAGGCGCCAGACCTGGCCGTGGAGGATGTCCGCCGTGTTGCCGCACAGGGCGTCGAACAGGAGCGGTGGAGCGCCGGCCCAGTTCACGCCGAGCGCGAACGCGAGCCACACGGCGAACACGGCGATCAGCACGCCGCGCAGACCCGGTCCGGGGCGGGGGAGCCCCATCGCTTGCAGGTCGCCGCGTCCGCGCGCCATCAGGGCTCCGCGGTGCAGGTGCTCGTGACGGCGTTACCCGGGATGACCGTCCCGGTGCAGAGCGCGGTGTCGAGCGGTTCGCCGACCGACGGCAGCGTGACGCGCGCTTCGGCGGTGCCGCTCGTCACGCCGGTGAAACGCACGGGGAGCTCGCAGCGGCTCGCGTCGACGTACATCGGCGGCGCGACCGGCTCGCCCGCGTCGAGTAGCTCGACGCGCAGCTCTCCGAGGGCGCTACAGTCGAGGCCGAGGGCGGCGAGGGCCGCCGACGGCAGCACCTCGAGCGCGCCCTGATCGCTCAGGGTCGAGCACCCCGCTTGAACGGTGATGCCGGCATCCGGTCGTGCCTCGCAGCTCGAGCCCCAGCGCGCGTGATCGGTGCCGGGCTCGTAGGCGAGCAGCGTGAACGGGATCGTCCCGACGGCGGGAACATCCGTAAACGTGATGGTCTCTCCGCAGGCCGCGCTGCGCAGCGGGCCCCCGACGATCCCGACCTCGAAGCGCTCGACCTGTCCCGGCTCGCTCCCACAGGTGAGCTCGCCGAGCGCGCCGCTGATGCTCACCTCGACGGTGGTGGGGCCCGGCTCGCCGCTGTCGACCAGCGGCTGGCAGTCGCGAATGGTGCGCACCCACGCCGTGCGCGCGAGCGTGGGCGACGAGTCGCCGCAGGTCGTCGTCCAGCGAGGCGAAACGCGCTCGCCCGTCACCGGGTCGACCAGGATCGGCACCCCGAACGTCACCTTCGGATCGCTCGAGCCGAGCGGAACGAGATCGCCGCGGTCGTAGCCGTCGATGCGGGCGGTGTAACGGTGCGGGTCGAGCACCCTCGAGAATGCCACGGGGTTCTTGCACGAGACGGGCCCGGAGCTCGGCAGGGCGAACGGCTCCTTCGGTGCCGCCGCTTCTCCGACGTCGAAGATGGTCGCCACGTACGTTTGCATGGCGCCGGTCGCGCCCGGACGACAGGGGACCGTTCCCAAAAACTCATCCGGCGAAACCTGGATCAGCGTCGGGTGGTAGACGCCCTCGACGGGGACGACCGTCTCCTCGCAGCCGGCGAGGGCCCCCGCGAGCAGCAGGGCGAGGACGGGCGTCGTGGCGGACCGTGTCGGCATGGACCCGGCGCCCATAGCACGACGCGCCCGGCGGGAGCCAAATCTGCCGTCCGGGTGCGGCCTTAGAGCGCGTCTGACACGCTCTAGCCGCCGTCGCCGCCTGCGCCGGACTGTCCTCCGGCGCTCTCCATGGGGGGCGGCGGTTTGGCGCTCAGGAAGCTGCAGGCGTAGGCCTTCTCCGGAAACTGGATCACCTCGCACGCCGTCGTGGCGTCGTGGGTCTCGATGTCTCCCTCGCAATCCTTGAGCTCGGTGGCGGCGCCGTGCAGCTTCGCGCACTCGCCGAGCGCTCGGATCGCGATCA
>DASUGE010000572.1:0-18029 GCA_036274215.1 Polyangiaceae bacterium
AAGACGCGCTCGAGAACCATCCGGAGAACCGCGCGCGCGGAGCGCTGTCCTTGCGCGGCAAATACTTCATCAAGCCTATTATGGCGGCCGCGGGCGCCGGCATGCGCTTCTACCGCGACACGTGGAATATCCTCAGCGAGACGGCCGAGGTCGAGTTCGAAAAATACATCACCCAGTCCTTTCGCATCCTCGGACACGGCCGCTACTACCACCAGACCGAAGCGCTCTTCTGGAGCGACGACTACACCGGCGGCGAGCCCGCGAGCGGCCCACGGGGACAGTATTGGAGCGGCGACCGCGAGCTCTCCCCGCTCTCGAGCTGGATGGTCGGCGGCCGCGCGTTACTCGGCCTGCAAGGCGCCCCCGGCGCCCGCGTGCTGGGGTTCATGATCCGCTTTCAGGCGACGGGTGGGTTTGATTTGCTGAAGACGAATCTGAAAGACTTCACGTGGAGCGGCGACGCACCGGATGATACTGTGGCTATGATTGTTTCGTTCAGTTTGCGCGGCGAATTTTAGGGCGGGAACCGGCTTCGGCCGGTGGGGAAGGGCGGGGCAACCGGGGGCGCGTGGCGATGGTGGCCATCGGTTGGATCAGCATGTGCCGGCCTCGCCGGTTCCTCGTGTTGTGTGCCGCGGCGTTGGCTTGTTGATCAGTTCTGCCAAGACCATCGGGGCGTAGCGGGCGGGCTTGCGCCCGCCGGCATGACGAACATCCAAGGGGGCTCTTTCCCCGAACCCGAACCCGAACCCGAACCTGGATCCGACCCGGATCCCCCTCGCCCTGACCCTGACTCTGACCCTGACCCTAGCTCTGACCCTGACTTTGACCCTGACCTGTCCTCATCCCTTACCTTCCCCGCGAAGGCCATGCCGGCGGGCAAGATCATACAAGTGCTTCCGGTCCATGCGCGCTTCCCGCGCTGCCGCGCTGATGTTTCCGGCGTGGCGGTCGAGGAGCCAGGCGACGTAGCGGCGCTCGAAGTCGGTTTCGAAGTGCTCGCGGACTTCGCGGTAGCTTTGGCCGGGCTCGAAGCTGGGGGGCGCCGCGTTGCTCGCTCCGCCGCTCACGGGGAAGTCGAAGATGCGGACCTCGCGCTCGCCGCCTGCGGTCGCGATGTAGATCGCGCGGTCGAGCACGTTGCGGAGCTCGCGCACGTTGCCGGGCCAGTCGTGGGCGGTGAGGGCGGCCACCGTCGACGGGCTCAACGTGATGGCGGACGCCGACGGATCGCGTTTCCGTGCGAGCTCGATGAAGCGCTCGATGAGCGGCGCGATGTCCTCGCGGCGCGAGCGCAGCGGCGGCACCGTCACCGGCACCACCGCGAGCCGGAAGTAGAGGTCCTCCCGGAACTTCCCGCGCTCGACCTCGGCCTTGAGGTCGCGCTTGGTCGCGGCGATGACGCGGGCCTCGGCGCGGAGCGTTTTGTTGCCGCCGACGCGCCGGAATTCGCCTGACTCGAGCACGCGCAACAGCTTCGGCTGCACGTCGAGCGGCAGCTCCCCGACTTCGTCCAGAAAGATCGTTCCGCTGCCCGCGAGCTCGAAGGCGCCCTGGCGCGTCGCGACGGCTCCGGTGAACGCCCCGCGCTCGTGCCCGAACAGCTCGCTTTCGAGCAGGCTGTAGCTCACCGCGCCGCAGTCGACGACGACGAACGGCTTCTCGCGGCGCGGGCTCTGCTGATGGATCGAGCGCGCGAGCACGTCCTTGCCCGTGCCCGTCTCGCCCTCGAGGAGCACACCGGCGTCGGTCGGCGCGATGCGCTCGAGCACGCCGAAGATCGTCCGCATCGCGATGCTGTGACCGAGCGCTTCACCGAAATGTTGCGACTCGCTCGGCAGCACGACGGCTTGGCGCGGCTCGAGGCGCAGGCTCAAATCCACGCCCCCGACGCTGATGGTCGCGCCGGACTCGACGACCGCTTCGCTCACCGCCGTGCGGCCGACACGCGTGTGGTTGGTCGAGCCGAGGTCGCGGACGACGACGCCCTGGGCGCGGCGCTCGAGCTCGCAGTGTTGGCGCGAGACGGTGTCGTCGCTCAGGACGAGGTCATTTTCCTGGGCCTTGCCGATGCGAAGCCGGTCGACGAGGCGCACCCGATGACCACGCTGGGCCCCGTTCAGCACCACGACGACGATCTCGTCGGGGAGCCGAACGTCGAGGCTCTGAGCGCGCGTGCTGACCTCGAGCGGTGACGACGGCTGACTCACTCTGTTGCCCTGGACGCGAGTGGAACGATGATCTCGCCCCCCGTCAGAGTAACTCGCTCCACGCGTGAAGTCCCGGCTTCTTTCAGCGCGCTCGCTCCGGCGTCTACCACCAGATTGTCCCCATCACTCCGCTGCGTCCAACGTGCTGTAACTACATAGTCTCCATCAGGAAGGCGCAGAGTGTGGCGAGGGTCACCACTCTCGGTGCCCGTGCGCGACAAGGTGAGCCCCGCGCAAGCATCGCTGTCACCGACTCGGGTGAGGCTCACGTCCAGCGTGAACGGCACCCGACGCTCGGTTTCGCCGAGACGGAAGACCAACGTCTGCTCGTGCGGTAAATCGTGCGAGAGCACACGGACGGCGAGCACCCCGCCGAGTGCGAGAAAGGCCACGGCGATGCGGCGCCGTACCGCCGGCGTTCCGGGCAGAATCATCGCGACGAAGGCGCGGGCGGCGCCTTCGGCTTGGCGGTGACCGCGGGGTGTGCGTTCGCGGCCGGCGGTGCGGCGCTCGCTGCGCCGGAGGCTGCTGCTTCGGCCTGCAAGCGGCTCTGCCCGAGCAAGCGGATGAGCTGCACGAGCGTCGTCACCGTCGAGTCGGGCAACGGGAACGCCGGCATCAACCCGCGACCGCTGCGGATCACCGTGGCGATCTGCTCGTCCGTGACCGTCGTCTGAAAGCGCGGGTTCGTGAGATCAGCGGCGTGAAGCATCCCGCCTTGCGGCCCGTCGCCGCGACCGAAGCGACCGTGACAGCGCACGCAGTTCTGTTCCCACGCGACGAGCGCGACCTCGTTGAGGCCGCGCTTGGCGAGCTCGGGATCGACCCCTGCGTCGGCGGCAACCTGATCGTTGCCGGGCTCACTCGTGTGGTCGTGATCCGACGGCCGCCACGGACGGAGATCGAGCGGCGCATTGTCGCAGGCGACCGCGACGAGCAGGAAGAGGAAGGGGCGGAGAAAGCGCACCGCGGCGTTCATAGCACGGTGCGCCGCGCCATTTCGCGCGCTTCGGTGCGGTGGCGCGGCGCTCCGTGGGCGCGGTCCGCGCTTTCGTTACTCGCCGAACGGCTTGCAGCCGCCCGTGGGATCGCGGCCCATGTACTTTTTGCCGCCGACCTCCGCGATGCGGAACTCCGTGCGGCGGTTCTTGGCCTTCCCGTCGTCCGTCGAGTTGTCGGCGATGGGCTTGTTCTGGCCGCAGCCGACCGCGATCATGCGCTCCTTCGCGGCGCCCAGCGCGACCGTCGCTGCCTTCACGGCGAGAGCACGCTGGCCCGAGAGCTCGAGGTTACCGTCGGCGGTGCCCGAGTTGTCGGTGTGGCCCTCGATGCGAAGCTTGGTGATGCGCGGGTTGGCGTCGAGGAACGCCTTCACCTGCTCGATCGCCTTCTTCGTCTCCTCGGCGTTTTGGAGCGTCGCTGCGCCCTTGTCGAACTCGATGTGCCCGGGGATGTTGACCTTGTCCTTGTCGACCTTCGCCTCGCTCTTCACCGGCTCCTTCGGCTCCTGCTTCACTTCCGTGGGCGGAGGCGCCGGCGGCGCGGTCGTGGCCGTCGGCTCCGGTGCGGGCGGCGGCGGCGGCGGCGGCGGCGGCGGGGGAGGCGGCGGAGGCGGCTGGGCTTCACCACCTCCAGCTTGGAAGGAGGCCTTCGCGGCGCAGCCGGCAAGGGCCGGAAGCGCGAGCGAGCCGACGAGCAACAGGGCAAAAGTCTTCGTCCGCAGCATGGGCGAGAAATCTCCTCGTGACGTGACGCCTCCCCCGGCGGGAGAGCCGTCCAAGCTCAAGCGGTAGTCCAACTTCCCTGGACTCCGCAAGGGATGGTCCAAGGCCTGCCCATTTGGACGAGCGGGGCGCGTACTTCTTCACCTCCCCGGTACGGCCCTGCGCTGGGTTCCAGCACGACTAGCGCTACCGGCCGGTCGGTCATGCGCGACGGCCCGAGGCTTGGTAGAGGTTCGGCTCCGCGCGCTGCCGCGACCGATGGCTGAGTTCGTTCATCTGCACCTGCACTCGCAGTACTCGTTCCTCACGGGCGCGGTGAAGCTCGGCGCGTTGCCGGCGCGCGTGAAGGCGCACGGCATGCGCGCGGTGGCGCTCACCGACCACGCGAACATGTACGGGGCGCTTCGCCACTACAACGCGTGCCGCTCCGCCGGCGTCCAGCCGATCCTCGGGTGCGAGCTCAACGTCGTGCGCTCGGGCGGCGCGCTCTCGCACCTGGTCGTGCTCGCGAGCAACGAGGTCGGCTACCAGAATCTCGTCGCGCTCGTTTCGCGCGGTCACCTCACGCCGGCGAGCGAGCTCGCACCGAGCGTCACCATCGACGCCCTCGGCGAGCGTGCGCGCGGCCTCGTCGCGCTGAGCGGCTGCCTCGGCGGCCTCGTTCCGCAAGACGTGCTCGAGCTCGGTCCAGAGCGCGCGCACACGTCGCTCGGCACGCTGCGCGACATCTTCGAGCCCGGGCACCTGTTCGTGGAGCTTCAAGACCACGGGTTCCCCGAGCAAGCCGTGCTCAACACGATCCTGCTCGACGCGGCGCGCTCGCTCGAGCTCCCGCTCGTGGCGACGAACGACGTCCATTTCGTCGAGAAAGAGGACGGCCCCGCGCACCTCTACCTGGAGTGCGTGCGGCTCGGTCGCACGTTGTCCGAAGCGCAGCCGCTCCACCACGGCAGCGCCGAGATGTTCCTGAAGAGCCCGGAGCAGATGGCCGAGCTCTTCCGCGCGAACCCCGAGGCGCTCGCGAACACCGTGCGCGTCGCGGAGATGTGCTCGGGGCTCAAGCTCGAGCTCGGAAAGTCCGTGCTGCCGCAGTTCCCGGTGCCGGCCGGCTACGACACCGAGGCTTACTTCCGGCACGTCACGAAGGAAGGCTTCGAAGAGCGGCTCAAGGTCATCCACGCCGCTCGCAAGATCAACGAAGCGGACTACCGCGCGCGACTCGAGATCGAGCTCGATGTGATCGCGCGCATGCAGTACCCGGGCTACTTCCTGATCGTCTGGGACTTCATCCGCGAAGCGAAAGCGCGCGGGATCCCCGTGGGGCCGGGGCGCGGCTCCGGCGCCGGGTCGCTGGTCGCGTACTCGCTCGGCATCACCGAGCTCGATCCGATCCGCTACGAGCTCCTGTTCGAGCGCTTCCTGAATCCGGAGCGCGTGAGCATGCCGGACTTCGACGTCGACTTCTGCATGGCCCGCCGCGACGAGGTCATCCAGTACGTCGCGGAGAAGTACGGCTCCGATTGCGTCGGGCAGATCGGTACGTTCCAGAACCTCAAGGCGCGCAGCGTGATCAAGGACGTCGCGCGCGCGATGGGCATCGCCGCGCCGGAAGCGCAGCGCATCGCGAGCCTCGTGCCGCCCAAGGGGCAGGGGAAGATGTGCACCATCGACGAGGCGCTCGAGGTCGAGCCGAAGCTGAAGCAGCTCGTCGAGAGCGATCCGCGCGTCGCCGAGCTCGTGACGCAGAGTCGCCGGCTCGAGGGCCTCACGCGGCACGCGGGCATGCACGCCGCTGGCATCGTGATCAGCGACGGGCCGCTCGCGGAGCAGGTGCCGTGCTTCAAGAGCGACGAAGCGATCGTCACCCAGTACGACAAGGACGATATCGAAGCGGTCGGCCTCGTGAAGTTCGACTTCTTGGGCCTGAAAACGCTCACGCTGACGAGCATCGCCGAGCGGCTCGTCAACGCGCGGCCCGACCGCAAGGGCAAGCCCGTCGATCTCTTGAACCTGCCGCTCGACGATCAGGAGACGTACACGCTGCTCTCGAGCGGCTCGACCACGGGCGTGTTCCAGCTCGAGTCGAGCGGCATGCAGGAGCGCATTCTCCGGCCCCTGAAGCCCGATTGCTTCGAGGACATCGTCGCCGCCGTGGCGCTCTACCGCCCTGGTCCGCTCGGCACGGGCATGATCGAGGACTTCATCGGCAGCAAGCACGGCCGAAAAGCCGTGCGCAAGCTGCACCCGCTCGTCGACGAGGTGCTCGCACCCACCTACGGCGTGCCCGTCTACCAGGAGCAGGTGATGCAGATCGCCCAGCGCCTGGCCGGCTACTCGCTCGGCGAAGCCGACTTGCTGCGTCGCGCGATGGGCAAGAAGAAGGCAGAGGAGATGATGAAGCAGCAGGCGAGCTTCATCGCGGGCGCCGTGAAGAAGGGCGTCGCCGAGGAGAAGGCGCGCGCCATCTTCGCCGAGCTCGAGGGCTTCGCGTCGTACGGCTTCAACAAGAGCCATTCGGCGGCATACGCGCTCATCACGTACCAGAGCGCGTGGCTCAAAGCGCACTACCCGACGGAGTTCTTCGCCGCGGCGCTCACCACCGACAAAGACAAGGTGGACAAGGTCGTGCGCCTCGTGGCCGAAGCGCGCGCCTGGGGCTGCGTCGTGTTGCCGCCCGACGTGAACGCGAGCGAGACGGACTTCTCCGTCGTTTACGCGCACCCGAACGGCGACGGCGCGACGCGCGGCACGGGCAAGGTGAAAGATCGCTACGGACCGCGGCTGCGTTTCGGCCTCGGCGCCGTGCGCGGCGTGGGCGAGTCGGCGCTCGAAACGATGTTCGACGCTCGACGCACGGGTGGCCCCTTCAGCGACCTCTTCGATTTCGCGACGCGCGTCGACGCGAAGCGGCTGAACAAAGGCGTGCTCGAAGCGCTCGTGCAGTGCGGGGCCTTCGACTCGCAGCTCGAGCCGATGGGCATCACGCGCGCGCGGGCCTACGCCGGCGTCGACCGCGCGCTCGAGCGCTCGCGAGCCGCGAGCCGCGAGCGCGAGAGCGGCCAAACCAACATGTTCGGAGCCCTCTCCTCCGTCGCGACGAACGGCAGCAAACAGCAAGCGCTCGGCGAGTACCCCGACGCGCCGCCGTGGGACCGCATGGAGCTCTTGAAGCGCGAGAAGGAAGCGCTCGGCTGCTACGTCTCCGGCCATCCGCTCTTCCGCTACGGCACCAAATCGCAACGCATGGGCGCCACGCAGACCACCGAGGTCGGCTCGCAGCAGCCGTGGAGCATGGTCAGCGTCGCCGGCATGGTCGAGGGCTACCAAGAGCGGATCTTCAAGGGCGGCTCGGGCGGGCGCGCGGCGTTCTTCGAGATCGAGGACCTCGTCGGGCGCGTGAAGGCGAAGCTCCGTGGCGATCGCATCGAGACGTACGCGCACATGCTGACGGGCGGCGAGCCGGTCGTCGTCTCGGGCAAGGTGAGCTTCCCGATCACGGACGAGCCCGAAGAGGCGGAAGGCCGCGAGCCGACGCTGCTCGTCGACGCCGTCGAGCTGCTCTCCGATTCGGCGCTGAAGAGCACTCGCGCCGTGTCGATCAAGGTCGAAGCCGAGCGCACCGCGCGCAAGGACCTCGAGACCCTGCGCGACCTCCTGCGCGATTCGCCCGGCTCCTGCCCGGTCGAGCTCGTGATCGAGCTGGCCGACGGCGCCCAGGCGGTCCTCGACCTCGACGGCACGCGCGTGACGCCGACGGACGCGCTGCTCGGCGGCCTCGAGCGCATCTTCGGCGGCACGGTAGCCGAGCTTCGGTAGACTTGCGACCCGGGGAGCGCGGCCAAGAAGCGTGCTTTCGTCGGCGTTTTTGCCAGGCTGGGCCCGTCGAGGCTAAACTCTTGGCTTCGGGATGAAAGAGGCGCGCGACGAGCTGGTTCGTATCGACGCCCGGGGCGAGGCGCACCCGATCGGCGCGGTGGCGGGCCAGCGCATGCGGAGCCACGCGGGGGCCTACCGCGTGCTTCCGTCGCCCAAGCACGTCGTGTTCATGCGTTACACGGGCGAGGACGGCCGCCGCGACGCCGAGGACGGCGCCGTCGTTCGCATCGCGGGCGAGGTGACGGCGCCCGGCGCGCTCTGCGACGTGATCGCCCTTCTGGGTCAGACGGGTTGGCGCGGCGAGCTCGTGGTCGAGGACGACGACCGCGTGCGCAGCATCTTCTTCGAGAGCGGCAACGTCGTCGGCGCGCTCACCAACGTGGACGACGAGCGCATCGGCTCCGTGCTCTACCGCTACGGCGCGCTCGACGGCGAACAGCGCGACCGCATCCTCGAGGCGAGCAAAGCCGGGCGCCGCTTCGGCGAGGTCGCGCTCGAGCTCGGCTACCTGACGCAGGAGGCGCTCTACGCGCACATCTCGAAGCAGATCGAGGAAATCGTCTTCTCGACGCTGACGGTCGCCGACGGCACCTTCTTCTTCCTCGACGGCTTCGACGCGACGCGACTCGTCTCGCACCACACGCTCGGCGCGAACGCGCTCCTGATGGACGGCGTCACGCGCATGGACGAGATCCGCTACTTCCGCATGAAGATCCCCTCCGCGGATCACGTGCCCGTACGCAACCCCGGCCGCGCGGCACCCGAAGACTACGGCAAGCTCTACGACGCGATCGATGGCGTCCAGAGCGTCGAGGAGCTCGGTCGCAGCACGGGCCTCGGCGAATTCGAGACCACGCGCGGCGTCTACGCGCTCGTGCAGTCGCACCACGTGGCCGTCCATCCGCCGCGCGTCTCGGGCGGACCGACGGCGCTCGTCAACGCGGCAAACGGCGCGCTGCTCGAAATTTTCGCTTCCGCCACCGCCAGTGGAAAGGGCAACGAGGTGCGCGAGAGCCTCGCTTCGTTCGCGGTCGGCGCCGGCGTTTACGACATGCTCTTCCGCGGGGCGGGCCCGGACGAGTCGGGCGCGCTCGATCCCGACCGGGTGGCTCAGAACGCGGTCATCGTCGCGGGCGGCGCCGACCCCCAGAACATCCTGAAACAGATGCTGCACGAGTACGTGAGCTTCGCGCTCTTCAGCCTCGGCGCCGCGCTCGGCTCCGACGTGGAGGGCGAGGTCACCCAGAAGGTCACCCCGAACCTCACGACACTCAGGCCGCAGGGCTGACCTTTCGCGTGGCCCGCGCCGATCGCGGGTTCTCCTTTGACGAGCGCGCGGTTTGTGTCACCCTCGCGACCCTTTTTCGGGTCGATAGCTCAGTCGGTTAGAGCAGCGGATTTTTAATCCGTTGGTCCTGGGTTCGAGTCCCAGTCGACCCACTTCGATTGTTACGGCGGGCGGCGCCCTACTGGCGCCGCCCTGCCCAAACGGCGGTTTTAGAAAATCGTCGGCAAGTTGCTCGTGTAGTACTGCTTGGCCGGCGTGATCTTTCGCGCTGCGAGGATGGAGCCGCCGTCCAAGCCAATGCTGCCGACGGCGGCGGGGGCGCCGATGAAACCGTTCGTGTTCGCAACGGCACCGAACGGCTCCGTCAGGGTGTTCGAGCCGACGATGCTCGCCTGGTAGATCTTGTTGTCGGTGCCTTTGTAAAAGAGCGTCGCAGCGTAGTCGTCGGGCCAATCGTCATCCTGATAGTCGCGGAATCTGCGCTCGTACGAGAGCGCCGGGTCTCCGTCGGGAGGGGACGGGCCGGCGGGAACCTCGAACCACTCGCTGCCGACCCAGCGCCAGGGCACGAACATCCAGAGGGTGAAGAGCTTGAGCTGCGAGCCGTTCTGCGCGCGCGTCACGATCCTGACCTCGCCACTCATGTTGGGCCCCCAATGGTTGATCGTGGGATCGCCGATCGCGGTCCAGCCGGAGGGCAGTGGAGGAGCGGCGAGGGCCGCCTCCCAGAACGCCTGGTTGTAGTCGTAAGTCTGCGTCGTCGCGTTCCATTGGAAGGGATTGACGTGAATGTAGATGAGGTTGTTGGAGCGGCGGCCGCCGACGACCATGTAGTTCTGCTCGAAGACGTGCACGAACGGGGCGCTCGCGTAGGTGTCGGCGCTAATCTGCGACCATGCCATCTGGACGGTGGGCATCGGCGGAGGGGACGGATTGGGATCGCTGATGAGACGCCCTCCGCCTTTGAGCTTCATGAGCTGAATGTAGTAGCGATTGTTGGATTCTCGCTTTCCGACGAAAGCCACCAGATTCGTCACTGCCGAAGTGCTGCTCGCGCCGTCGAGCCCCGCGCAGACCGGCTTCGAGTTGAAGGTGAAGCCCGACGGGATCACGGTGAAATTCAGCATCGGCTGAAGCTTGGAGTACATGGCCAGGACGTACTTGTTCGTCGTCAGATCCCTGCCGGCTTGGATGTAGCCGCTGAGGCCAGGCGAGGTATTCGCGACCGCCCCGCACACGGTCGGCGAGCTCAAGTTGTTGGCGTTCAGTGCCGTGTTGGTGGTCCAGCTGGTCCACCATGAGACAGGAAGCGGTTGTGAGACGGACGCCGTCTCTTCATCGGTTGCGGGCAATGCGGTGCACCCCACGAGCCCGAGCATTCCAGCCAGCACCACCCAATTACGTTTGCTCATCAAGTCCTCCTTCCCGCGACCAACGCGGCGTCGACGGAAACACCTCTCCCGGGGTCCCACCCCCGGAAGGCCACTCCTACGCTCGGCGCCTCCCTCTGGTCAATTCAATTGTCCGCGCTGAGTCACTTCGCCCCACTGCGGATTTCTTATGCTCGAGCGCGATTCCAGGCGGTAGCCTTCAGCCATGGTTAGCGATGCCGATGCTCTTGCTCGCCTGCTGCAGCTCCTCGACGACGCGCGAACGTTCGCCGAGCTCGACGAGAGTCTCAAACGCGAACAGGGCGCGCCCACCGACCTCTTCGCCCGCGCGCTCCGCTTCGTCGCGGAAGGCGACCCGAGCTGTCTCGACGCCCCACTTCAGGAGCGCTTCGCGCAAGTCTTGAGCCGATTCGTCGAGAGCCGGCGCGCCCTGAAGCTGGCGGGGATCCTCGAGGCGGGCGCAGGCGCGGAGGAGGAGGATAGCAAGCGTTCTCCGGTCCCGTAACGATAGGTTAGAATGAGCCCGTGCTCCTCGTTGGGATTGCGGTCGTCGTCGTCGCGCTGCTGGCCATGGCGATGGGGTGGGAACGTCTCATGACGAAGCTCTTCGGGGGTTGGTCGAAGCGGAAGCGGTGATGCAAGACCGCCGGATCATGGCAAAGTAGAGGGCCATGGTCGCTGACGAGTTCGAAGGCGAGATCTCGGTGCGTGGCAACTCGGCCGTGACGGCCCAGTTCTTCTACGTCATGCGCGCGATGACGGCCGTGACGGCGAGCGAGCAACGGCTCGCGCAGGCTTCCACCCCGGAAGAGCGTCGTGATGCGGCACAACAGGGCAGAGCCGCGGTCGCCGCGTTGCGCGAGAACCTCGTGCGTGTTGCCGATCTCTTGGACGATCCGGCGCTTCCGCCTGAAACGCACGCGATGTTCGCGGAGACGCTCGCGAACCAAAAGAGCCAGTTCGAAACGGTGAGTGCTCGTTTCGAAGCGGCGCTCGAAGCGGCAGGACTCGGCGGCGTTTCGGTCGGAGAAGGATCCTGAGACGCAGCCGTCGCTCGGACGTGGTGAAAGGTGGGCGCCTTCACGTTCACCGCGGTTGCGCGAGCGCCGGACGCGGCGGACACTATAAGAAATGACGGGCCACGCCTGGTTGGCGCGCCCTGCCGCTCGCGGAGAGCACCAATGACCTTGCGGAAGCAACTGGCAGCGGTGGGGTCCCTCGCGCTGGCCTCGCTCGTTACGAGCGCGTGCGGGAGCTCGAGCGGAGACGATGACGCGTCGACGGGAGCTAGCAGCGCGGTCCTCGGCGGCACGTCCGGCTCGGCCGGAAGCACTGCAGGGCAGGGTGGAACCGGCAATGCGAGCGGGAAGGGCGGCACGGGAGACTCGTCCGGCGGCACCGGAGGCAAGAGCGCTGGAGGTCGAGGCGGAACGAGCTCCGACGCGGGCAGCGGCGGCACGAGCACCGCGGGAACTGGCGGCACAGGGAAGGGTGGCTCGGGTGGCACGACCAGCGCCGGTGCGGGGCCGCTCGGCGCTGCGTGCAACGTTGACGGGGACTGCGCGAAAAATCTCACCTGCATCACGAGCGACAGCGACACGCTCGGCGCGTTCGGTCCTGCCGGAGGGCTCTGCACGATGGAGTGCACCGACCATCCCGATTGCACGGCGCTCACTCCCGGGGCTTACTGCGTTGCGTTCGACGAGGCGGGCACGATCGCCTTCTGCTTGGAGGGCTGCACACCGGGCACCGCGGGCGAGCCGAAGTGTCAGGAGCGCGTGGACATGGGCTGCAACCTCATCGGGCTCGAGGATTCGAGCACTGCGTGCGAAACGAGCGACGACTGCGGCGGCGGCCAGCTCTGCAACCCGGACACGAGCCGGTGCGGGGCGATCATCACCGCTTGCAATCCGACCTGTGCCGGTGACTTCGACTGCCCAGGAAAACGTCACTGTGATTTTTCATCTGGGATGTGCGCGGACGGCCCGGCCAACGGGCTGCCCTTCGGCTCGCTCTGCGATACGAGCGCCGCGACGGACCCGTGCAACGGCTTCTGCGTGGCGACGAGCGCCACGGGGACGGACGGCATGTGCATGGGGATCTGCTCGTTGAACCAGGACCTCATCGGGTGTGGTTGGGTCGGCACGGGTGATGCGGACGCTGCGTGCCTTTTTCAGACACGCTTGTCGGCGGAGGATGACGTGGGCATGCACGACGTCATGATTTGTGGTGCGCTTTGCGACTGCAACGACGACTGCGCGGGCACGGGCAGCGGGCTCTATTGCATCAGCGAGGACACGGGCACGCTCGAAGCAATTTGGGGGAGGCCGGGGTATTGCCGTCCCCTCGCAGACGGCGAGACCGGAGCGGGCATTACCATCGCGTGCGACTAACGAAATCGCTTGCGCGGGCAGTCCCCCGCCGCGCACACTAAGGATTCGTCGCGGTTCCCGGTAGGAGGCCTTCTGTAATGCGAAATCGACTTGCCCTTTTGACCCTTTCTTTCGTTGGGGTGCTCTTCGGGACGGCAAGCTGTGGCGAGGACGAAGCGACGGGGCCGAGCGGCGCCGGCTACTGCCAGGTGTGCGAGCACAGCTCGGAATGCGCGAGCGGCACGGTGTGCCTTGCAATCTCCGGCAAGCCCGGCGTCGGCGCCTGCGCGCCCAAGGGCCAGACGCAGTGTTGCCAGAACGGTAACAAGGACTGCCGCACGCTCAGCGGGCCCATCGATGGCGGCTCGGGCGGCTCCGCTGGTTCGGGCGCTTCGGGCGGCACGGGCGGGAGCATCATCAACAACGGCGGCAAAGGCGGGTCGAGCGGCACGGGCGGCGGCCCGCCGAAGGCGACGCACCTCGGCCAGAGCTGCATCAAAGACACCGACTGCGTCGACGAAAACCTCATCTGCATCGGCAGCACGGGCCTCTCCGACGGAACGGGCATCGCCAAGGGCCTCTGCACGATGGCGTGCACCGACGGCAACGACTGCCTCGACCAGTACCCGAACTCGTACTGCTTCGAGTTCAACCAAGACGACCACTACTGCATCGAGGGCTGCACGACCGGCGCGCTCGGCTCGCCGAAGTGCCACGAGCGCGACGAGATCGCGTGCAGCTTGATCGGCCTAGTCCCGCGCACCACCGCGTGCGACACGAGCGCCGACTGCGGCGGCCAGCAGCTCTGCGATCCGGGCTCGGGCACCTGCGGTGACATCGTCACGGGCTGCGTTCCTCTCTGCGCCGGCGACTTCGACTGCGGCGACAAGGAGTACTGCGACTTCGAGACCGGCATGTGCACGCAGAAAAAGCCCACGGGCTTGCCGCACGGCGCCGCGTGCACGCCCCCCACGGGCAACGCCCAGGATCCCTGCCAGGGCTTCTGCGACGCCGGCAACGATCCGAAGTCCGGCATCTGTGAATCGTTGTGCGTGCTCTCGCAATCGCTCGTCGGTTGCGCCTGGGACGGCGTGAGCCCGAATCCCGACAACGTCTGCCTGTTCGGCACGATCCTCTCTCCGCCCGGCGACGCCGTGTTCGGCGACGTCGGCATCTGCGGCGCGCTCTGCGATTGCAACGACCAGTGCTTGCGCAACGGCGACGTGTGCATCGACGAGACAGGCTCGGACGTCGAGCAAATCTGGGGTCGTAAAGGCTACTGCCGCCCACTCGACAGCAGCGAGTCGATCAAGGACACCTTCCAGGATTGCCCGGCGGGCAGCACCGGCGGGACCGGCGGCGCCAACGGCGGCGGCGGCGAGAGCGGCGTCGGCACGGGCGGCACGGGCGCAAGCTCCGGCGAAGGCGGAGAGCCCGCGGTGAACACTGGTGGCGGAGGCCAGAGCGGTTGACCCCAAGCGGCGCAGAGGGAGCGACTCCGAGCGCGCGCACGCGCGCCCATGAGGAGGCGGGGGCGTCGGCTTTCGAGCACGGCGCGGGCTTCGCCGCGGGCGAAATCTCGGGAGGTTTCGCGCTCGGCCCGCTCGAGGCCCAGTACGAAGAGCTCTTCGCCGAGGTGCTCGAGGACGGCGTCATCACGGCGGAGGAGCGCCAGCGCCTCGAGAAGGCGGCGGCGAACCTCGGCATCGGGCGCGACCGCTTGCTCCGGCTCGAGCAAGCGATGGTCGCCGCCTACCAAACGCGCCACCGCGTCCAGATCGTCGAGCATTACGAGGAGCCGGCGGCCTCACTCCAGCCCCTTCGCGTCGAGGCCGAGGGCGACGCCGGTCGTGCGCTCTTGCTCAAGCGCGTGGAGCAGCTCGAGGCGCGCGTCCGCGAGCTCGAAGCCGAGCTCAAGCGCGCCGAAGCCGCCATCAACGTCGAAATCGACCTGAGCGAGCTCGAGACGGAAGCGGCGCGCGCCACCGAAGATCCGGAAGATGCTTGGCGGCACATTCGCCGGAGCCCCACCGATCCCGACGCTCACCGCGCGCTCTATCGCATCTATCGCGCGCGCGGCGATCACGACCGGGCTTGGTGCCTCGCGCAGTCGCTCGTGGCACTCGGCGCCGCCAACCCCGAAGAGCGCGCGGAGTTCGAGGCCAAGCGCTCGCAGACGCTGATGGCGCCGCGGGCAGGGGTGTCGCAAGCCGGCTGGTACGACCAGCTCTTCCACCCAGAGGAAGAGGTGCTCACGGGCCAGATCTTCGGCGTGATCGCGCCGGCAGCGCTGCTCGGCCGCGTGACGGCGCTCCGCCGCGACGGAAAGCTCCACCAGCCGGCGCCCGAGACGCGCCAGGACGTGGCCAAGGCGACCGTCACCGCCGTGCGCGCGATCCCGTGGGCCGCGGCGATTCTCGGGCTCGCGGCGCCGCCCATCTTCGTGGATCGCGAGCGCGACGTGGGCTTCGAGCACGTCCCGAGCGTTCCGCCCGTCACCATCGTCGGCAAGCAAGTGCTGAGCGGCCGCACGCAGCTCGAGCACGCTTTCCTCGTCGGGCGACACCTGTCTTGGTACCGGAACGAGCACTACGTGAAGACGCTCTTCACGAGCATCCCCGATCTCGAGGATTTGTTCCTCGCAGCGCTCGTCATCGGGAACCCCGGCCTGCCGATCGCGGCCGACATGAAGAAGCGCGTGACCCCGATCGCCAACGCGATCCAGCCGCTGCTCGAGCCCGTGCAGCTCGATACCCTGCGCGGCTGCTTCCTGCGGTTCGTGGAGGAGGGCGCCCGAACGAACCTCCAGCGCTGGAGCCTCGCGACGGAGAAGACGGCCTGCCGCGCGGGCTTTCTGCTCTCGAACGACCTCGCCACCGCCCTCAAGGTGGTCGAGGCGGAGGAGCGAGGCACGGGCGAGCTCGCCAACGATTTGTACGCCTTCGCGACGAGCGAGCGCTATTTCGCGCTGCGCCGGCAGCTCGGCGTCGCTCTCGCGTAGACAGACACCACCGTCCTTCGCCTAAACTCGACGGTCGGGCACGCCGATGACCGCGGACCGCTTCGGACTGGTCGGAACCGTTATCGCGTCCGCGTACCACGTCGAAAGCGTCGTGGCCGAAGGCGGGTTCGGCGTCGTGTACCGCGCGCGGCACGGCGGCTTCCGCGCGCCGGTGGCGCTCAAGTGCCTCAAGGTTCCGCAAGGCGTCGCCCCCGAGCACCAGGCGCGCTTCCTCGAGCAGTTCCGCGCCGAGGCGGAGCTCATGTTTCGCCTCTCCGCGAGCACGCCGACGGTCACGCGCCCGCTGCACGTCGACGTGATGACGACGCCGAACGGCGCGTTCGTCCCGTTCATGGTGCTCGAATGGCTCGAGGGCGAAACGCTCGACGCCCTCGTGCGCACGCGGACCGAGGCGGGCCGGCGGCCGTTCACGCTGCCGGAGCTCGTCGAGCTGCTCGAGCCCGTCGCGCACGCCCTCGCGCGAGCCCACCATTTCAAAGGCCCGGGCGGCGCCGAGAGCATCGTCCACTGCGATCTGAAGCCAGAGAACGTGTTCGTCGCCACCGTGAACGGCGAGCGCGCCGTCAAGATCCTCGACTTCGGCGTCGCGAAGGTGCGCGGCGCGGCGGCCAAGAGCAGCGGCGAGATGGGGCTCTTCACGCCCGCCTATGCCGCGCCCGAGCAATGGAACCCGAGGGCGCTCGGCGAGACGGGACCGTGGACGGACGTGTGGGGCCTCGCGCTCACCCTGGTCGAAGCCATGGTCGGTCACCCCGTCGTCACCGGTGATCACCTGGCCGCGCGCCAGCAAATCCTCGACCCGAAGCGCCGCCCCACGCCGCGCCAGCACGGCGTTCTGGTGAGCGATCGCGTGGAGAGCGTGTTCTCGCGGGCGCTCGCGGTCGACCCCGGAAGCCGCTACCAGGATGCCGGCATATTCTGGAAAGCACTCGCGGAAGCCGCGCGGGGACTCGAGCTGCCTTCGGCGCCGGGCCCGCTCATCCCCGATCTCGTGCCGCTCGAGCGCAAGCCGAGCCATCCCGAGCTCGGGGCGGTGCAAGCCCCCGCGAGCTTCGATTTCGACGAGCTCGAGGACAACGGCGGGACGGGGCTCGCGCTCGATCTCCCTCCGGACGAGCCGCGCCCGCGCCGCTCCTTCTCACCCTCGAGCTTGAGCGCGGTGCTCGTGCCCACGTCGCTCGCCGACGCGGCAACGGTCGTCGCCGATGCTCCTCCGAGCCCTCCGCCGGCGCCAGGACCGTCCCCGTCGCTCGCGCCCCTATCGCCCCGTCAGGCGCCGAAGCTGCCCGATTCCCCGCCGCCCGCTGCGGGCGAGCGCACCTCGGCGCCGCCGGTCGTGCGCACCTCCACGCCGCTGCCCGAGCCCGACCCGCCGCTCTTGCGACGTTTGGCGCCGGGGCTCGTCCTCGCGGCGAGCAGCATCGTGCTCACGCTGCTCGACCGCATGTACGCGGCGTTTGCCGGCGAGGTGTTCACGCTCGGCCCGGTCCGCACGAGCTGGCTCGCCGCCGCGCTCTTGATCGGCGGCCTCGGCCTCGTGGCGCGCGAGTTACTGAGTCGGAGCTGAAGAGCGCGGCGCCGCGCGCGACCCGGGCGGAACGCTCGGCGTCGCCTTGTCTTGAAACACGAGGGTGCCCGCATCGAAGGGGCGCAACACGTTGCGGGTGCAGAAGGGGCAAGCCCAACCGACATTGATCCCGGCGCCGGCGCCGTGCACGCAGTTGGCCGGGGCGGGGAGCTCCCGATTGCGCTGGCGCGCCCAACCGCGCACGGCCTGTCGCTGCTCATCGAGCTCCGCGCTCAAGCGGGCCTGGCACTCGCACACCGACTGAACGACCGCCGTCTTCATGGTCTTCGACCGAGTTTGGTAGCGGAACCGCCCGGCCGGCGTCAAGCCGCCCGCACGCCTTGGCACGGACGCCGCGCTCGGGGTAGGCTCGCCGCCTCGGTCTCAGCGGGACTAGCTCAGTTGGTAGAGCACGAGCTTCCCAAGCTCGGGGTCACGGGTTCGAGTCCCGTGTCCCGCTCCGAAGCGCAACGTTGGACGACATTCTCAGAGGAGGGGGCTCGGGGGAGCGACGGGACTCGGGCCTCTCGGGTCACGGGGTTCGATGGCGTGCGGAGATTCTGAATGCTCGAGCGGGTC
>DASUGE010000573.1:0-4681 GCA_036274215.1 Polyangiaceae bacterium
TCGTGGCACCGTCCCGCGGAGGCCGATCGTGATCTGGTCTTCCAAGACTCACACGTCTTGTCGGGCGGGGGCGCCTGCGGCGCGCCCCGCTAGCCTTTCCGGGCGCGGCTCGGGCTATCGTGGCGCGGTGACGCTCGACGCGCTCGTGCTCCTCGGCTGTCGCGTGCGCGAGCCGCTCGTCGGCGCGCCGCTCCGGCGGGTCGAGCGCGCGGCAAGCGCGCACCGAGAGGGCATGGCGCCGCTCGTCGTCGTGAGCGGCGGCCGGAGCTGGAACGGCGTCGTCGAAGCCGACGTGCTCGGCGGCGCCCTCATCGAACGCGGAGTGCCCGCTGAGTCTCTCGTGTACGAGCGACGCTCGCGGACGACGCACGAGAACGCCGTGAGAACCGCGGAGCTCCTGCTTGCTCGCGGTGCGAAGCGCGTCGGCGTCGTGACCTGTGACTGGCATCTCCCGCGCGCTCTTTACTGCTTTCGGCGCGCGGGGTTCGAGGCGATCGGAATCGAAGCGCGCTCGCCACCGCTACCGCTACCGCGAAGGGTTTTTCGGACGCTGCGCGAAACGACTGCTTGGGTCTACGTGCGCACGATGGCAAGACCATGGTGAAGGGCCTTCCACGCATCGTGCGAGTGACCTCGGTGGTGCTGCTCTTCGGCGTCAGTGGCTGCGGGCGCGGTCGTGATGCCCCGGTCGATGGGGGCGTCGGCTCCGCGTCGCCTGCATCGACTGCCCGTTCGTTGGTCGACCCTGCGCGGCGCACAGGGCTCGCGTCCGCCGAGCAGCGCCGGGCGAGCCGTGACGTTTCGGAAGCGGATCTTTCGCACCGCGACGCCGGCGTGAGACGCGCGGCCGCGAGGGCGCTCGCTCGCATCGCCGACGCTCGCTCGCTCGAGCTCCTCCAAAAGAGCATCGCCGACGAGGACGCGGAAGTCGTGACGTGGTCGGCGTACGGCCTCGGCTACGGGTGCCGCGGTCACGAGGATCGCGTCGTGAAAACCCTCGCTGCGCGTGCCGCCTCGCTTCTCGCGCACGGTGATTCGGAGGCTCGACGTGCCGCCCCGGATGCGGGCAGCGCTCCGAAGCGGGCCGAGCTCGATGCACCGCTCGCGGCCGTCGCCGGTGCGCTCGCTCGCTGCACGACCCCCGACGCCGAACGGGCGCTCCGAGCCTGGCTCGGCGACCCGGCAGTCGGCGAGGACGCCGCGCTCGCGCTCGGTGTGCTCGGCGGGCGGAGCGGACGGCTCGAAGACGCGACGCTCGTCGCCTTGCTCGACGCGGCGAGCCGTCCGAACGCTCCCCTCGACGGAGCGCTGCTCGCGTTTTCGCGCCTCCCGACTGCAGGCGCGTCCGTGCAGGCTCGCTTGCTCGAGGTGGCCCGCCGGACGCTTGCGAGGCCCGGGCTCGCTCGCGCTCTTGCCGTGCGAGCGCTCCCGGCCGCGGGTGAAGACGCCGCCGCGGAGCTCGGGCGCATCGTCGCTTCACCGGATTTCTCGGACGTCGAACGCGCGGACGCGGCGCGCGGTCTCGCGCGTCTCTCGGCGCCCGGACAGAAAGCGCTCGACGCCGCGCTCGAAAGCTTGATCACCGACGCTTCGCTGACCAGCGAAGCTGGCCTTTCGTCCGCGAAATACGGCGTCTTGCGAGCGGTTCTCGACTCGCTCGCGCCGCCTCTCGGAAAGAGCGCGCCGATTCTCGCTCGCCTCGCCGAGCTTCCGACCGTCACATCGCCGGCGACCGAGCGCCGCGCCGTGGCCCTCCGCTGTCGCGCCGCGGATCTCTTGGCGGGCCGCGGCACGCTGAGCCCGAAGCTTCTCGCGTGCGATCCCGAGCCGCACGGTCGCATCGGCCGGCTCGCGTTCATCCGTGTCCTCGATCGCGGTCCGCTTCGCGGACAGCGGCTGCGGCGCTTCGTCGAGCTCACTCAGGAAAGGGACTCCGCAGTCCGCCAGCGCGCCCTCGAGCTTTTGGGCGCGCACCCCGAGGCCAAAGGGATCCCCGAGCTCCTCGCGAACTTTCTCGCGTCGAAGACCGCGGGCGACGTGGCCACGGCTGCCGATCTCATCGCGAAACACCCCGAGCGCGCCGCGAGCGAAGCTCGAGGTGAGCCTCGTAGCACCGACGGCGACGCCGGCGCGCCCGAGCCGACCGCACCCGTCGCGCTCTCGCCCGATCCGGCCGTCGTGCGCGCGCTCACGAAGGCGCTCGACGAGTGGGCGAAGGGGACGGAGCTCGAAACGCGCGGGTCGCTCGCGGACGCCGCCGGCGCGCTCGAGCTCCTCAGCGCAAAAGATCGGCTCGAGGCCGACTGCAAGAGCAGCTACCCATCCCTGCGAGACCACGCCGAAAGGGCGCTCCGTCGTCTCGGTCAGCGCGACCGTCGCTGCGATGCTTTCGACCCCGACAAGACGCCGCCCGCGGAGCTCGCTCACGCGCTCACGTCGCCCGTGACGCTCGACTTCGAAACCGACGCCGGAGCGCTCGCGCTCACGCTCGATCCGGCGCTCGCACCCGTGGCGGCAACACGCCTCGCCGACCTCGCGCGGTCAGGGTTCTTCGACGGCGTCGCCGTGCACCGAGTCGTGCCCGGCTTCGTCGTCCAGCTCGGCGACCCGGGCGGGGACGGCTACGGTGGAGCGAAAGGGCCGCCCTTACGCTGCGAGACGTCACCTTCGCCTTTCGACGTCGGGGCCGTAGGCATCGCGCTCGGCGGGCGCGACACCGGCTCGAGCCAGTTTTTCGTGAGCCTCGCGCGCTTTCCGCACCTCGACGGCGAGTACGCCGTCGTCGGCCGCGCCGGACCGGGGTGGGACCGCGTCGCGGAAGGCGACGTCGTGCGCAAGGTGCGCGTGTCGCCCTAATCCTCCACGCTGAGCCTAATCTTCCGCTGCTACCGGCAGCAGCCACGATTTGTGAGCACGCGCTGTCGCTTCGGCCATGTGGGATCCATGACTCGTCGAACCCTGGCAGGAGCTCTCGGTTTTTTCGCAATTCTTGCAAGTTGTTCCGAGTCCCAACCGGATACGTCTGACTCCACGGGCGGTGCGGGAACCAGCGGCACAATGGGAGGTAGCGGACCCGTCGGCGGACAGGGTGGCGCGGCTGGTGTCGCGGTGGGCGGTGGCGGCAGCGCGACCGGCGGCAGCGCGACCGGCGGCAGCGCAGCCGGCATCGGTGGAACCTCGCCCGGAGGAAGCGGCGGCATGCCCGCCGGCGGCATCGGAGGCTCAGCGCCCGGCGGGAACGCGGGTGCGGGCGGCGATGCAGGAAGCGGCGCTGCTGCCGGAGCTCCGGTCGGTGGCGCAGGTGCGGGTGGTGCGATGGCAGGTGCGGGCGGTGCGGGCGCAGGTGTCGGCGGGGCGAACGCTGGTGCAGGCGGTGCCGGCAAGGGTGGCGGTGCAGGCGCGGGCGCAGCCGGCAAGGGTGGCGGTGCGGGAGCGGGCGCAGGCGGTGCCGGCAAGGGTGGCGGTGCGGGAGCGGGCGCGGGCGGTGCCGGCATGGGTGGTGGAGCGGGCGCGGGCGCCGGTCGTGGCGGCGCCGGCAACGGAGGAAGCGCGGGCGGCGGAACGGGTGGCGCCGGTGCGGGCGGCATGGGCTCGAAGAGCGCCGGCTGTGGCAAGACAGCGCCGACGGAAGGGCGCCGCACGATCACCTCCGGCGGCATGAACCGCGAGTACATCCTCAATCTCCCGAACAACTACGATTCGAACCATGCGTACCGCTTGATCTTCACCTGGCACTGGCGAGGCGGAAACGCGAACGACGTCGCCACGTCGTCGGCTGGTCTCGGCGCTTACTACGGCCTCGAGAGTCGCGCCGCAGGGAGCACCATCTTCGTTTCGCCCGAGGGTCTGGTCGACAACGGCGTGAGCGGCTGGGCGAACCCGCAGGGTCGCGACATCACGTTCCTTCGCGACATGCTCACCTACTTCAACGACAACCTCTGCATCGACCAGCAGCGCATCTTCTCGACGGGCTTCAGCTACGGCGGCATGATGTCGATCGCCGTCGGCTGCGCGCTCGGCAACGTATTTCGCGCCGTCGCGCCCATGTCGGGCGCCGAGTACAGCGGCTGCGTATCGGGCACGAATCCCGTCGCCTTCTGGGGAGCACACGGCACCGCCAACGGCGCCGACGGCGTCGTCCCGATCGCCGACGCACGCACCGCACGGGACGAGTTCCTCCGCCGCAATGCCTGCGGCACGGCGACAAGCGCCGTGTCACCGAGCCCCTGCGTCACCTATCAGGGCTGTCGCGCGGGCTATCCGGTCACCTGGTGCGAGTTCAACGGCGGGCACGCGCCGTGGAGTCCGTCGAGCCAGGCAGTGTGGGACTTCTTCGCTCAGTACTGAGCGGAGCGGGCGCGGGTCGCCGTGAGCTAAGGAGCTTCGTACGGCCCGATGTCGGGGGCACCGACGTAAAGCGCGGTGTCCCAGAAATCCTTGCCGCCGTTGTTCGCGACCGTGACGCCGTTGTTCCGCGCCGGAGAACTGGAGTTGAGCTTGAAGCCGCCGAGCATGCCGAGCGCCGGGCCCGACATCGTGCCGTTCGGACGCATGGACGCATCGACGAACATCGGGTTTCCCGTACGCGCCGTCGCGTCGCCGGCCGCGGCCGGTAAGCCGCTGTAAAGGTTGCTCGCGTAGGTGACGCCCGAGCCGGTGCGCGCGGCGTCCGACGTGCGCG
>DASUGE010000574.1:0-4221 GCA_036274215.1 Polyangiaceae bacterium
GGTGATGGTCGCGTCCCCCGCCCGGTTCACGAACTTGTGGTGGTTCCGGTTGTGGGTCGGGATCCAGGCGATGACCGGGTAGCCGTAGAAGACGGAGATGACGTTCGCGAAGATCTGGTTGGCCGTCTTGTTCGCGAACGTGGGGCAGTGGTTGTGGTTGTGGGCGATGACGCCGCACGCGAGCGCGAAATAGGCGCTCACCCACCACAGCCACTTGGCAAGCTCCGGACGCGCGTACTGGACCGCCACCACCAGGATGGTGATCGCGACCCAGAGCAGGGTGCGATAGTCGGCAGCAAAACGGGGGCGCATGGCGGAGTGGGCCCCTTCTTGTCAGGATTTTTGGGCCTTGGCAAGAAGCGGGGCCGGAGCCCGCGGCTTTTCCCGGCTCAATTCGTGGAGCTTCGCACGTAGGCGATGGTGCGGACGACGCCGACGAGACGCTCGCGGTGGTCGCGGTTCAGGTCGATGAAGCGGATGCCCATGCCCGGGTTCGGGTTGCTGGCCAGCATGCGGATGGGGTTCACCCACTGGACCTGTCCCGTGAGCACGAGCGGATCGAGACTGCCGGGCGGCGCGAACTTCAAGGTCACGCGCGTCCCCACCTCGAGCGGCTCGTTCGTGCGCACGAAGATGCCGACCTCGGAGATGTTGGTGATGTTCGCGTAAAGGAACGTGTCCTCGGTCTCGCAGTCCACCGACCAGACCACGTCGATACGATCGGCGCTGCGCCGATCGGAACCGGTTCGCTCGGACGGCGCGGGACGCTCCGACTTTTCTCCGCTCACGGATCCGGCCTTAGCCTCGATCAGCGCGGGTGTCACGCACACAAGGTGCGTGAACGGAGCCTCGGCCTTCGGGGCCTGAGCATCGGGTACTGAATCCCGCGGCTCGAGCACGCGGCCCTCGGGCCTGGCTCTCGCGTGACCCTCGTCTACTCGACCTCGAGCTCGCCGCCGTGCAGGCGATCGTCGGTCGCGGTACCGCGAGTCACGGGCATGCGGCGGGACGCCGAGTAGAGGCCGAAATACACCTGATAGCGGCCACGCGTGAAGTTCGGCTCGAGCGTGAGCTCGTGGCGATCGGCGATGAGGTCGCCGACGATCCAGAGCGAGAACGGGTAGTGGCCGTCGAGCGTGGGATGGTCGGCGTTGAAGCGCCGTTGGAATCCGTCGATGTGGACGAAGGTTTCCCAGCTGCCGACGATGCGCGCAACGACGCGGTAGTAGATGACGAACTCGTAGCGGCGAGCCGGCACCACCGAGCGCACGGGCTCCCCGTCGAGGTTCGTGACGTCCCAGCCGAGCACGTCGAGCTGGCCCCCGAGGCACGCGTCGAGCGGGTGCGTCGGATGCGGCGGGCGATCCAAGAGGTAGCGGTCGAGTGGGTTTTGGTTGTGCTCACCGGGCAGGAGTCGATTGGAGGCGAGCAGCACCTCGCTCGAGCGGCCGTCGAGGATCGGCAGGTTCGCGTTCTTGCCGAGCGAGCGGTAGCGCGAATTGAGACCGTTCAGCGTGTCGGACTTGAGGACGAGCCAGCGTCGCGCCGGCGGCTCGAAGAGCCAGTCGAAGGCGCTCTCCGCGTCGCTCAGCGGAACGACGGGGCGACCGACGGCATAGGGCGCCGACGCGCTGCTCGTCCCGAGCAAGCCGAGCTCGTCGGTGGGCGCGGCGAGGCGCCGGAACGCGTCGAACGTGCCCTCCGGTGAGAGCTGCGCGACGAGCGCCGGGTAGTAGCCGACGCTGAGGCCCGTCGCTCCCGCGACGCAGCCGAGCGCCGCGAGCCCCGAACGCGTCGGTAAGAACCGCCCGAAGCGCCCGCGCGCGCGCTGGTTCGAGAGCCAGCGCGCCGCATCGCGCACCACGAGCGTGAGGAGCGGCAGCGCGAGCACGAGCGGCGGGACCAGCCACGCGACGCGCATGCCCGTGCGCCCCGCATCCACGGGAGCGAAGCGCGCGAGCGCCGGAATGCGCTCGCCCAGCAGACCGAACGCGAGAAAACCGAGCAACGCCGCCTCCACGACGCAGACGCCGAAGAGGAGGTTGCCGTTCCACTGATCGCGGAGCGTGGCGAGCCACGCCGCGTAGTCGCGACGCTCGAACGCGGGGCGCTCGCTCGGCTCGTCCTCGAGCAGCCCGATGAAGATGCCGAGCGCCGCGGTCGCGCCGGCGACGAGGAGCCATGGAGCGCCGCTCTCGCGGAAGCTCTCCGGAAAGCGCGCGCCGTCGACGCCGAACGCCAAGAGCGCCTTGTCCGGGAGGTTGATGAAGTCGGCGAGCAGGAGCACGACGAGCGCCGCCGACGTCATGCCCAGCGCGCGCGAGGGCGGCGTTCCGCGCTCGATGTCGGCGAGCGCGAGCGCAACGAGCACCGCGAGGCTCGCAACGGGGCCGAACGGGAGCACCCCCGCAAACGGCGAAACGCCGGCCCACGCGCCGAGACCGACCAGCGCCGTCAGGAGGAGGCTGAGCCGGAGCGCGCTTTCGCGAGTGCGAGCCGCACCCGTGAGCGACGCGGGCAGCACGGTGGCCCGCGCGAGCGCCATCGGGACGAGCGCGCTCCAAGGGAAGAGGGCGTGACCGAGCGCGCCGATCACGGCGTCGAAGGTGGGCGGCGCGGAGCCGTGCGTGATGCCGAAGCCGAGCCAGACGAAGTAGCGCTCGGGCTCGGCGTCGGCGTGCAGAAGGAGCTTCACGCCGAGAGCGGAAACGACGACGCCGAGGGTGAGCAAGGTTGCACCGAGCGCGTCCACGGTGCGATCGCGTTCGAGGGCTCGGCTGAGCTTCAGCGCGAGCCACGCGAGCGGCGCACCGAGCAACGGGACGCTCACGCCGAGCAGGAGGCCGCGGCTCATGAGGCCGGCGGCGAGACCCACGACAGCGAGGCCGAGCCAGGCGAGGCGCGCGCGGAGCCTGCCTGGGTCGAAGAGCGCGAGCGTGATGCCCGCGGTCGCGACCGAGAGCCCCGCCATCGTGACGATGTCGCCGAGCAGCGTTC
Organism: Polyangiaceae bacterium; assembly: GCA_036274215.1. Lineage (GTDB taxonomy): Bacteria > Myxococcota_A > Polyangia > Polyangiales > Polyangiaceae > PMG-095. Next base: position 2,998 of record DASUGE010000574.1, read on the forward strand.
GCGCATGGAGGAAGTAGAGCGGCATGGTGCCGAGCACGAGCACGCTGAAGAGCGCCGTGCGGCGATCCGACAGGCGGCGGGCAAGGACGTAGGCGGCGACGAGGCCGCCGAGCGCGAACAGCACGAGCGGCAGACGCGCCGCCCAGGTGTGGAGCCCGAAGAGCTTGAGCCCGAGCGCCATGCTCGTGAACGGCAGCTCGCCTCGATCGACCTCGCCACGCGTGGGCAAGGAGTTTTCGCTGCCCGGCAGCGCGAGGCCGCTCGCGCCGAAGAGCCCGAGCGCGATCCGGCGGGCGAGCTCGATCGAGCGGAGCTCGAAAGGATCCCAGAGCCCGCTCTTCGCGATCGGCACCAGCAGCGTGACGGCGACGAAGCCGAAGCCGGCCGCGGGCAGCCACGCCGGCGAGCGCTCGCGGGACGCCTCGGGCTCGTCCACGCTCCTACTCACCTTCGAAGGAGACGCCCAGGGTCGCGCCGAACAGGAGCACGTGGCCGCTCAGGTGATCGGCATCGGGACCGGCCGTCGTCGTGAGCGTCTGAGACACGCCGAGGGCGTCCGCAAAGGTCAGGTCGAGGTGGAGCTCTTCGAACGGCGCGAGCGGGCGCCGCCAAACCCCGCCTGCACCGAGCGAGATCACGTGCCGATCGACCGCCAGGAGGCGCGTGGACGGCTGCGTGCGCGGCACCGGCGACGCTTGGAACGAGTAGCCGGCGCGGAGCGCGATGTCGATGCGCGGCGTGAGCCCGAGGTGCGGCTCGACGCCGACGCGGGGCACGAAACGGTCGCTGAAATGGGCGGGCGGCGGCGGCACCGCGACGGTGTCAGGAACCGAGATCCCGGCATCGGGCGCGAGCTCGGTGTGCGTCGACGTCTGCGGGTAAGGGCTCCGGTACGCGCTGTAGCGCTGCCAGTCGAGCTCCGCCGTCATGAGCAGCGCCGGCAGCGGCAAGAGGCTCGCACCGAGCGCGACTTGAGCCGGCGTGTAGGCCACGTCGGCCTTGGTCTGGAAGTCGTAGCGAACGGGCAGGCTCGTGTCGGGGACCTCGAGCGCGCCGACGAGCGCGCCCTGGATGCGGTGCTCGACGAGCGAGGCGCCGCGGTAAGAGACGGCCACGGTGAGCTCCTTCGACGGGACGAAGGTCGCGCCGAGCAGCGGGAAGCGCGACGCCGTGAGATCGGCGTCGACGGCGTGGCGAAGGCTCGATTGGTACTCGCTGCCGCTG
>DASUGE010000575.1:0-3543 GCA_036274215.1 Polyangiaceae bacterium
GATGGTGCTCGAGGCCCGATGAGCACGCTCGCCGATGGGGAGCGCGCGATTCGCCTGGAGCGGCGCGACGACGGCGTCGCGGTGATTCGCATCGACGTGCCGGGCGAGAGCGTGAACACGCTGCGCGGCAACTTCGCGAGCGAGCTCGAGGCCGTGCTCGATAGCGTGAGCGCCGAAGCCGCGATCGTCGCTGCCGTGGTCGCGTCGGGCAAACCCGACGGCTTCGTGGCGGGCGCCGACATCAAGCAGCTGATGGTGGCGCGGAGCGCCGCGGAGGTCACGGCGCTGTCGCAGACCGGGCAGCGCTCGCTCGACCGACTCGCGGCCCTCGACAAGCCGGTCGTCGCCGCCATTCACGGCGCCTGCCTCGGCGGCGGGCTCGAGCTCGCGCTCGCCTGCCACGCGCGCGTCGCCACCACCGACGAGAAGACGAAGCTCGGCTTGCCGGAGGTACAGCTCGGTCTTCTACCGGCGCTCGGCGGCACGCAGCGGTTGCCGCGCTTGATCGGCACGCAGGCGGCGCTCGAGCTCATCCTCACGGGCAAGCAGCTCGACGGAAAGCGCGCGCAGCGCCTCGGCCTCGTCGACGAGGTCGTTCCGCCCGCGATCCTGCTCGACGTAGCCGTGAAGCTCGCGCTCTCGCGCACGGCGGGTGCCGCCTCGAAGAAGAAGGGCGCAAAGCGCAAGGCGTTCGGCGAGGCGCTGCTCGTGAAGAATCCGCTCGGGCGCAAGCTGTTCTTCGATCAGGCGAAGAAGCAGACGCTCAGGAAGACGCACGGCAACTACCCCGCGGCGGAGCGGATCCTCGAGGTCGTCCGACTCGGGCTCTCCCAAGGGATGGAGGCGGGGCTCGGCGCCGAGGCCGCGGCGTTCGGCGAGCTCGCGATGAGCGGCGAGGCGCACGAGCTGATGGGCATCTTCTTCGCTCAGAACGAGCTGAAGAAGGACCGCGGCGTTCTCGAGCCGAGCGTCGAAGCCCGCAAGGTGAAGCGCGTCGCCGTGCTCGGCGCGGGCCTGATGGGCGCGGGCGTGGCCTACGTGACGGCGGTCAATGCCAAGCTTCCCGTGCGCCTCAAGGATCGCGACGAGCGCTCGGTCGGTCACGGCATGGCGCACCTCCACGAGCTTTTGTTCGAGCGCGCCAAAACGCGCCGTATGTCTAATTTCGAGCGGGATCGCGAGGCGGCGCGCATCACGCCCACGACGAGCTACGACGGCTTCGACGGCATCGACGTGGTGATCGAGGCCGTGTTCGAGGATCTCGCGCTCAAGCGGCAGGTCCTGGGCGACGTGCTCTCGAACGGCGGGAAGAACCTGATCTTCGCCTCGAACACGTCGTCGCTGCCGATCGGCAAGATCGCGGAAGGCTCGGTGGCGCCCGAGCGCGTCGTCGGCATGCACTACTTCTCGCCCGTGCAAAAGATGCCGCTGCTCGAGGTGATCGCGACCTCGAAGACGGCGCCGTGGGTCGTCGCCACGGCGGTCGAGCTCGGCAAGCGCCAGGGTAAGACGGTGATCGTCGTGCGGGACGGCGCCGGGTTCTACACGTCACGCGTGCTCGGGCCGTATTTGAATGAAACGTCGTTCTTGCTCGCCGAGGGCGTCCCGGTCGAGGTCATCGACCAGGCGCTCGTGCGCTGGGGCTTTCCGGTGGGTCCCGTCACGCTGCTCGACGAGGTGGGCATCGACGTGGGCGCCAAGGTCGGAAAAGTTCTGCACGAAGCGTTCGGCGACCGCATGGCTCCGCCGCCGAGCGTCGAGCGGCTGCTCGAAGACCAGCGCCTCGGTAAGAAGAACGGCCGCGGGTTCTATGACTACGCCTCGAAGAAGAAGGGCAAGCGGCCGGTCGACTCGAGCGTGTACGGCGTGCTCGGCGTGGAGCCGAAGAGTGACCTTTCGGCGGGCGAGGTCAGCGAGCGCTGCGTGCTGCAGTTCGTGAACGAGGCGGCACATTGCCTCGGTGAGGGGATTCTCCGCAGCGCGCGCGACGGCGACATCGGTGCCGTGTTCGGTCTCGGGTTTCCGCCGTTTCGCGGTGGACCGTTTCACTACATGGACGCCGTGGGTGCGACGGAGATCGTGCGCCGGCTCGAAAAGCGCGAGAAGACGCACGGCCTGCGCTTCCAGCCGGCGCCCGTGCTGCTCGAGCACGCGAGGAGCGGGAAGAAATTCCACGCCGCCTGAGCAGTGTGAGAGAATCACCACAATGACATCGAGGTCACGGCACGAGCTTTGCTCATGTCGAGGGAAGCGCACCACCGGTTGGTCGCGTATGCTTGGGTAAGTCTTTTCCCGAGGAGGAATTCACATGAAGCGTTCCCTTACTTCAATTTTCGGTCTCGCCCTCGCTGGCGCGGCCACGGTCTTCGTTCCGAGCACTGCACGCGCGAGCCTCGCCGATTGCGGACAAATCCACATCGAAGCGAGCGCCATGTGCCAGGTCGAGGTGGAGGGCGGCTGCACGGCCAAGTGCACGCCCGTCACCGTGGAGGCGCAGTGCGCGGCGGAGGCACAGGTCAAGTGCTCGTCTTCGAAGTGCAGCGCCGGCGTGAACGTCGACTGCGACGCCGAGTGCAGCGTCACCGATTGCGTCGCCGAATGCACCCTCGATGCGAACTTCGACTGCAAGGGCAACTGCTACGCCGAGGGCGATGCCGACTGCGACAGCCGCTGCGAGACGGGTGACGGCCACGCCGAGTGCGTCGCTTCGTGCCAGGCCGAGTTCCACGCCAAATGCGACGGCAGCTGTTCGCCCCCCACGGCTTCGGTCGATTGCCAGGCGAAGTGCCAGGCCAGCTGCCAAGCCCAATGCGACGCCAAGGCCCACGTCGATTGCCAGATCGACTGTCAGAGCGACTACCACGCCGAGTGCACGACTCGCGTGGAAGGCGGCTGCAAAGCCAGGTGCGAAGAACCCGAGGGCGCGCTGTTCTGTGACGGTCAGTACGTCGACGAAGGCGGCCACGCCGAAGCCTGCAGGGAAGCGCTCAATGCCTACCTGAAGGCACACGTGAAGGGCAGCGCCAGCGCCTCCGGCGAGTGCAGCAACGGCCAGTGCGAGGGCGAAGCGGAAGCTCACGCCAAGGCCAGCTGCGCGCTCGCTGCGGTCCCGGACGGCTCCGGCCTCGGCGCGCTCGCGGTCGCCGGGATCGGTCTGGTTGCGTTCGGCGCTCGTCGCCGCCGCCGCTAGAGCCGCGTCTCGGAAGACGCATTCCTCGCGGCACCAAGCCGCTTTTCCCGCAGCGGATTTGACCACGGACGGCGTTTTCGCTCTCGTGCGCGCGATGGTGCACTCGCGCGCACGAGTAGAGGACGCCGTCGGCTCTAGAGTAGACTGACTCCGTGCTTTTGCGCGGCGCGCTCTGTCTGCTCGTCGGTCTCGCCGTTACCGGATGCAAGCCGAGCGCCGGGAGCCGCTGCGACAAGGGGGACTCGCGTTGCGTCGACGCGACGCACGCGCTCGTCTGTCAGGACGGGCGCTACATCGAGACGCCCTGCCTCGGTAGGAAGGGGTGCCGGCTCGAGGTCGATCGCACGGCGTGC
>DASUGE010000576.1:0-8191 GCA_036274215.1 Polyangiaceae bacterium
CCGACCGACGAGCTCCTCGAGCGCTCGCTCGCCGAGTGCTTGCCCGAACGGCGTGCGGTAAAGCTCGGTGGCGTACGCCTGACGCCGCGCGAGATCTCCCTCGCGCACCAAGAGCGCGGCTCGCCCCGAATGCGCCAGAATGCGCTCGAGCGCCGCGACCGGCACCTCGAAGAGCGAGCTCTCCCCGCGCGAGACGGCATGCGCGGCACGTGACGCGCCCCGCGCCAGCGACTCGCTCCCGAAGTGTCCGCTCGCGCCCACCTCGCGCGAGCCACGCGCCGACTCGACCAGGATCGAGCCTTGTACGACGAACCAGAGCGTGTCGGCCGGATCGCCCGGCACGAACGCCGCAGCGCCGTCGGCCAGGGTTCTCGCGCGGGCCGCAGCGCGGACCGCGGCCCGCCCGTGCGCGTCGAGCCCCGAGAGCAGCGGCGAGCCGAAGGGATGCTCAACCACCGCGTACCTCCGCACGGGCGAGCTCGACGATGTCGAGGCGTTCGAGCGCGTCCAGGGTGACGAGCGGTCCGCCGGGACGCGCACCGCGACGGGCGCGCGCCGTCTCGTAGGCCGCGAAGGCGCGCAGCAGGTATGGAGGGAACGGGCGAAACAGGAGCCGCGCCGTCACGTGGAGTCCGGGACCGCGGAGCGGGAGGGCGTAGACGTACGTGACGGGCGTATCCGGAGCGAGCGAGCGGGTGTCGATGATCGCGTCAGGCGCCTTCACGAGCCCGCGCGAGGCGTCGAGCGCGCCGACCGGGAAATACGTCTCGAACAGCGCCCGCCGGCCTCGCAAGTTCGAGCGGCATGCGCCCGTATCGGCGTCGTAGTCGCCCTCGGCGTAGCGGTCGGCGCGGCGTCGTTCTTGTCCCGGCAGCGCCTCGCAGCGCCCGTCGCTCGTGACACGGCCGATACAGCGCACACAGCGCAGGAACCCGTTCTGGAAGCTCACGAGACCGCGCCCGCGAAAGCGCGTGCCGCCTTCGTCGGGAGGCGGCTCCCACGCGGGCACGTCGGGACCGTCCTCGATGTCGGCGCCGAAGAGCCCGAGCGGACGACCGCTACCGTCGAGACCCGCGCCCTCGACGTTCACGGTGACGACGCGTTTGTCGCCGAGATCGGCGTCCGGGCCGCTCACGTGACCCACCTCGTAGAGCACCCTGCCGCGCGCGTCGGTGATCGTGAGCTCGATCCAGAGCTCGCGCTCTTGGCTGAAGCCGCCCGGCACGCGATGCCCCGCGCCGACGTTCTCTATCGTCACCGGGATCTCCACGCCGCCGCCGCGTCGCTCGACGGAGCCGAGCGTGAGGCGCACACTGCTCTTCAGCAGGAGGTCCCGCCGCGCCCGGGTGCCGAGCGGCAGCCCGAACGCATCGAGCTCGGCTTCCTCGGCAAGCGCCGCAGAAAACCGGGGCGAAAGCGGAACTTCGACCCCGGTGAAGTAATGCGGGTGCACCTCGCGCTCGGCACCTTGCGCCGCCGCGGCGTACCCGAATGGCAGGTCACCGGGAGCGCGCGGCTCGAGGCGCTCGCCCTGAAAGACGCCGGGATACGTCGAGAGGTGGCAGTCCTGGCAGCTCGGTGCAGCGAGCCCGCGCGCTTCGCGCTGCTCCGCATAGTCGCGCCACTCGGTGTAGCCGTTGCGGAGGCGCTTGAAGTGATCGCCGCGCGCACGACCGAGGACGTCGGTCCCGAAGAGCCGCACGTCATGGCAGCTGCCGCAGAACGCGCTCGACGCGAGGTAGCGGCTCGCTTCTTCCGTCGGACGCGCGTGCGCGCCCCCCGGCACGAGGTCGCGCACGGCTCGTTCGCCCGCGAGGAGCACCCCCGGATCGAGCCGATAGCCCGAGTTCGCGATGCCGAGGCGCTGTTCGGTGGCTCCGACGCGGGACGAGAACACCGCGCCGGTCGTGAACGAGGTCCACGTCGGATTTCCCTCGTATTCGCCGCGTGCCGCGCCGCCCGCTCGCACGGGACCCGAGACTTGATGGCAAAACGAGCACCCGATGCCGTCGCGACCCGCAGCGCCGAGCAGCGCGCCGAGCGGCTGGTTCTCCGGCCCCGGCGCGAACGGGTTCCAACGCGGGCTCTCTCCGCCGAGGTTTTGACCCGGCGCGTGACAGTTCACGCACCAGCCCTCGCCTCCCGACCCGGTCACGGAGACTCCAGTCGTGAGGTCCAGACACGCGGTCGCGAGCTCTCGACGCCGGAGGACGCCCGCGCCCTCGGGACAATTCGTCGAGCGCCCCACCTGCTCTTCGATCAAGAGCTCGAGCGCCTGAAATAGCGGCGAGTCCACGGCGTGCGCCATGACGGAGCGGCGCCACTCCGCGCTTTGCCGCGGGTGGCACGACGCGCAGCGCTCCGACGAGTCGCCGAAATGAAGTGGCTCGCGCGCGCGAACGACGGGCGCGCTGTCGGACGCGTGCCCGAGCTCGAGCACGAGCAGCGTGGCTCCGAGCGACGCCAGAACGACGGCGAGGGCGAAGCCGGCCTCGCGTCGTTCGAAGGTCACGGAGAGACTCGGCTCGCGGCGCGGGTCGGCTCGGGGTGCGAGCCCGTGCGCATCGCGTACGTCGCGATCCCGGAGAGCGCCGACAGCGAAAGCACGAGCACGAGCGCCGCCCGCCACGAGACCTCACGCGGCGCGGTCGCCTGCTCGATGAGCGCCAGCGTGTCGAGCAGCTTCGAACGCGCCGGAGCGTCGCGCAGGCCGGCCCGCGACGGCGTCGACGCAACGGCGGGTCCCGCGCTCGCCGGCTCGGGTGCCGATGCCTCGGGTGCGGACGGCTCGGGCGCGGGAGGCGGCGCCGGATCGGTGTCGCGGCGACTGCGGCGCGACGGCGGCGTCTCGAAGGCGAGGTCGGACGGCCCGAACGGCTCGAGCTCGTGGAGCACGTCGGCGGCCGAGCCCGGCCGCTTCTCGGGGCGCTTCTCGAGCAGCGCAAACAGCAGGCGCTCGACACCACGCGGGAGCCCGCGCCGCACGCCATCCGGCAGCGGCGGCGGCGCGGCGGTGCACTGCAGATTCAAGAGCTCACGCGGCGAGCTCGACTGAAAGGGCGGCCTCCCCGCCAGGAGCTCGTAGAAGACGAGACCGAGCGCATAGAGGTCGCTCCGCGCATCGACCGGCCCCGCGTCGATTTGCTCCGGGCTCATGTACGCGAGCGTGCCGACGCTATGGGTCGACGCGTTCCCGAGCGCGGCCAGCATCTTCGCGACGCCGAAGTCCATGACCTTCACGCTGCCGCCGGCGAGGATCATCACGTTCTCGGGCTTGAGGTCGCGATGCACGATGGCGGGCTCGTGCTCGTGCGCGGCCGAGAGGGCGCGCGCCATCTGCTGAACGAGGCCCACGGCGCGAACCCAGTCGAGCGCGCCCTCGGCGGCCGCGACCTCGCGCAGGGTTCGTCCCTCGAGCAGCTCGAGCGCCATGACGAGCTCGCCGTCCACCTCCGTGCAACAGAGGCAGCGCACGACGTTCGGATGGTCGAGCCCGGCGAGGATCGCCATCTCGTTCGCGAACAGGCGCCGGCCGGCGTCGGACCGCGAAAGCTCCGGGCGGAGGACCTTGAGCGCGACCCGGCGTCCGGACAGTCGCTCCTCGGCCTCGAAGACCTTCCCCATCCCACCTTCGCCCACTTGCCGGATGATTCGGTACTCGCCCAAGGTCTGCATGGCGCTCCTTCTACGCGCGAGCCGCTGGAAGGCTCTGCTCCCAGGGAACGCGCCAGATCCGCGGAGCTTTCAGGGGGCCTTCTGCCCCCACCCCCGGCGGCGGCTTCCGGGTGTATGGATCCGGGGGGATGGACGAGTTCCCGACGCTCGAGGTCGTCGCTTTCATTGGAGTGCTGGCGGCATTGCTCGGCATGCTGCAGCTCCGGACCAGCCTCCGAGAAATCCCGAAGCTTTCCGCAGCGCTCGAGGCAGCCCTCCGGGCCGGCGATCTCGGTGGGGCCCGTGCCCTCACCGCCACGGCGGAAGGCGCCGCGTTCGGCCGCATCGGCTCTGCGCTGATCGAAGCGCTCGATCGCGAGCCACGGCCGAACCAGCGCAGCCTCGAGGTCGTCGTCGCTCAGGCACGCCGTCGCGCGGCGGCGGCAGCCCAACGCGGCCGGGCGCGTGACCTCGTGGTCGCTGCCGTGCTGATCGGCGCAACCGCCTACGCCGTGCGCGCGTCCCTTGGCGTCGGCCGCGCGTTTTTTGGGATGCTCGCCGCCGCGCTCGTCATGACGGCGATCGGCCCGGTCCTGCGTCGCGCCATGCTCGACACGTTGGTGCGCGCGAGCGACGGGCTCTTGAAGGCCGCCGCCGCCTACCTCGCGCTGCAGGCGGCTCACCGCAGCCAGCCGTGCGCCGAGTGCGGCGCGCTCGAGGCGCTCGAAATCGGCGCGCCGGCGCTCGACTCGCTCGCTGCGCTCGGCGTTCGCACCCTCAGCGTGTGCCGGCGCTGCGGCCAAGTGTCGGGCTACGCCGAGCAACCCGGCTCCATCGCGATCGACGAAGCGCGGGGCGTGCGGCTGCGCGCCGCGGAGCCCGAGCTCGAGAGCAGCGCCGAGGCGAGCGAGCACGAGGGCTAGCGCGCTGATCCGTTGGCTGCCGCGGCTCCAGGCAACCCGCTCGGTCCCGAGGCATCCCATGCCACCCCAACATCGGGTGACTCCGTCGCCGCCCGACCGCGGTCCGAGCCGCTAGAACGACCCGCGAAGCCCGAACCGCACGTCGCCCGGCCCGAGCGCGAGGTCGGGCGCGACGCGGAGCTTCGTTTGCTCCGGGGCTAGCGCTTTCGGGAGCGGCCGATCCCGCACGTGACGCACCTCCGGCACGAACGAGATCTGCCCCTCGAGGATGCCGAGCGCTGCCACGCCGATGAAGCCGTACGAGCTCAGGACGATCGCCGTGTACCAATCGTTGAGCCGCTTCTTCACGTCGTCGGCCGGTTGGCGCCCTTGATTGGCGTATTCAGCCGCCTGGGACTCGATGTGCGTATAGACCGCCGTGGAGACCGCCGCCGTGCCCGCGAGGGCCACCTCCGCACCGAAGAAGACCCAGCCGAGCGCCTTGTTCCCGTTCTGAAACTGGCCGGCACCGAACGGCACGAGGGCGATGAACCGGCTGTTCTTCTCGGTCACGACCTCTTGCTGGGCGAGGCGCTCGAGCGTCAGCATGCGCGCCCAGCGCTCGTTCTCCTGCTTCTGTCTCGCGGCGGCGTCGCGGCGAGCGCTTTCGATCGTCTTTTCCTGAGCGCGCCGGAGCTCGTCGTAGAGCTCGTCGCGAACCTTGATGAAGCGATCGACGACCCGCGCCGGGAAGATCAGGCTGTCCGGCGCGCGCATCTGCGGATTCTTGCGCACGGCGTCCCGCAAGGGCTTATCGGCGGCCTCGGTCTTGCCGAGCCCGATCAGACAGGTCGCGTGGTAGAGGCGCGCCGTCTCGATGATCTCGGGCTGCTTGAGCGGGTGAGGCCCCGACGGATCGAGCAAGCGCGAGAGGCGGGCTGCGCACTCCTCGTACCGGGCAGCTTCCACGAGGCTCACCACCCGGGCGAGCTCGGCCTGGTCGCTCAACCGTTCCTCCTCGGGCTGGGGGTCGGTCTTGAAGGCGGCCGATGCGCCGTCATCCCCCGGAGCGGACTCCTCCGCCCGAGCGCTGGCACTTTGCCACAACACCACGGCGAAGGTCGCCACCGACACCGACCGAAGACGTGACCGCATGGATGGGCCCCGGCGAGAGTCAGGGGCCGGGGGGGACGCTCGAGACTCGACCGGGGCTCAGGTTCACGTCAAATCCTTTTGGCGGGACGGCACTTCCCGGGGGCGGGATGATGGTGCAGCTCGCCCGCCGAGAGGCCGAGGTCATCTCGAAGGTCTGACGGCTCGGCACCGGGAAAATGCCGAGCTCCGCGCAGCTTGCCTGCGAGCCGGGCGGACCTCGAAACTCGACCGTGGCGTGCTTGAAGCCGATGCGCCCGCGGACCTTCTGTAAGTCTCCCGGCCCGCGAGGCGCCCGGATCTCGACGTTCAGACGCTCCCCGGCGTCGCAGCACTCGGTGTTCGGCGGGATGAACTCGAACACGTGCGTGCCGACCGAAAACTCGTGGGTCCCGAACCAGTCCTTGAGCTCGGCGCCGTCCACGCGGACGGTCGCGTTCGCGGGTCCGTCGACCGCGATGCGCACCTGAGCCGTCTCGGCGATCGGCGTTTCGGCCTTGGCGCTGGGGGTCGGCCGGGCCGTGGACTTCCTGGGAGTCGTGCGAGGCTTGTTCTCCGTCGCCGCGGCAATTGCCGAGGCAACCGGCGCGACGACGCGAGGCACCACGCTGGGGGCCGCGACCGGCTTCGGCGGCGGCTCCGGCGCGTGCACGAGCTTCCGCTCGACGCGCGAGACGGCGAACGCGAGGCCCGCGAGCAGCATGCTTCCGCCGAGGGCCAGCGCGGCGCTGCGCACGTTGCGGCGCATGCGCTCGGAGCGGCCGAGGCTCGTCACCTCCGCGATGAGCCGCGCGTCGTCCGGCCGGAGCGCGAGGGCGCGATTGAGGTACGCGGCGGAGCACGGAATGTCCTTCTTGGCGCGAGCCTCCGTGGCGAGCATCGTCAGGCGCTCCACGATGCGTGGCTCGTACGCTTCGAGGTACGACTTCGGATCGAGCAGATAGGTGCGAAGCTCGCTCCGGAGATCGACGAAGCCGAGCTTCGTGAGCTCCGCGCGAAGGGCCGTCGCGACCTCCTCGGCCGAGGCGTAGCGACCCGCCGGCTCGTGCGCGAGCGCCTTGCCCACGATCACGCCGAATTGGTGTCCGACCGTGGGGCGCGCCTTGTCGGCGGGAGTGAACGCGCCGTCGAGGACGCGCCGCAGGACCTGCGCCGGGTTTTTCCCGTCGAACGGCAGCCGTCCGACCAGGGCTTCGTAGAGCAGCACGCCGAGACCGAACACGTCCGCGCGCGCCGTCACGTCCCCGCCCTCGATCTGCTCGGGCGCCATGTGCGCGGGCGAGCCCAACACCTGGCCGGTCGAGGTGACGCCCTGCGCGTCGAGCAGCTTGGCGATGCCGAAATCGGTGATTTTCACCAGCGCTTCGTCGGGGTTGCTCGCGCGCAGATCGGCCGAGCCGGGCGGCGGCATGGCGACGAGCACGTTCTCGGGCTTGACGTCGCGGTGGATGACGCCGAGCTGGTGGGCGTGATCGAGCGCGCCCGCGATCTCGATCGCGACGATCGCGGCGATCTCCGGCGGTAGTCGCTCGCGCTCGGTCAGGATCGCGCGCAGGGTCGTCCCGCGCACGAGCTCGACGACCAGGTAGCGCTCCGGGTCGGCTTCGTCCGAGACATCGTAGACCTCGACGATGTTCGGGTGCTTGAGCTTGGCGACGGCGCGGGCTTCGCTCGCGAAGCGGGCCGCGACCTCGGCGTTCTCACGCAGGTGACGGTGGATGATCTTCAGCGCGACGTCGCGCCCGAGCCGCTTGTCGCGCGCGAGGTACACGGTGGCCATGCCACCGTGGCCAATCTCCTCGCGAATCTCGTACTTCGCGAGGTCGGGCTTGGCTTCCGCCGTCGCGATCATTCAGCGTCTTCTCAGGCCAGCTGCTCCACTCTCACGGCGTTCGTCGCACCACGCACACCCACACGCGCGCCGTAGACCATCACGTACCTCTCACCCGACCGTACGAGATTACTCTCCATCAAGAGCTGACTCAAGTCGCGGATTTGGTCCTCGAGTGTAGCTTTCGCGACCAGGGCGCGGGGCGCCACACCCCAGTAGAGGGCCAGCCGGCGCAGAACGTGCTCCTCTGTAGAGAAAGCCAGGATAGGCACCGTGGGGCGGGCCTTCGAAACCAGGCGCGCCGTCACGCCGCTCTCGGTGAGGGCGACCACGAGCTTGGCGCCGACCTCCCGCGCGATCGAGACGGCGGCGTGGGCGATCGCGTCCGGGGTCGTGTGATCGGGCTCGGACGCCGCGAGGTTCAAAAAGCGGCTCGCCTCCGCCTGGCGGATGATGCGGTCCATCATGCGACAGGCGTGGATCGGGAACTTGCCGGTCGCGGTCTCGGCCGAGAGCATCACGGCATCGGTTCCACCGAACACCGCGTGCGCCACGTCGCTCGCCTCGGCGCGGGTCGGGCGGGGTGAATCGACCATGGACTGCAGCATCTCCGTCGCGACGATCACCGGCTTTCGGTGGATGCGACAGGTGC
>DASUGE010000577.1:0-5662 GCA_036274215.1 Polyangiaceae bacterium
GTCGTCCCGCGCGAGGTGGTCGCGCTCTTCACGGCGCGCGCGGACGACTTTCGCGAGCACGCGCTCGTGACGCTCGGCGCGCGCGAGCTCGAAGCGCTCACGATCGTGCGCCCGACCGACACGCTCGAGCTCGTGCGCGGGCCCGGGCTCGCCTTCCGCATCGACGGGACGGAGCGCGCGAGTCGCGACGCGACCGAGCCGCTCTTCACCGCCCTCGGTCGCCTGAGCGCCACCCGCTTCCTGCCCGTCGCGACGGCCGTCGCCGCGCGCGGACCGCTGCCGCCAGTCGTCGTCACGCTGGTCCCGCGCGCGGGCAAGGCGTCGGGCTCGAGCGACCACCCTGCCCTCAAAACGGTGCTCGAGCTCGGGGGCACCTGCCCGGAAGCGCCCAGTGAGGTGATCGTCGTCGTGCGCGAGCCGCACGCGCGCGCCGGCTGCGTTCCGAAGGAGCTCGTCGGGCAGCTCTCCGCGCCGCGCGAGACGCTGCGCGACGCGGCGCCCTTCAGCGCCCGCAAGGACGAGGTCGAAGCGCTGACGCTCGAGCGAGGCGACAAGCGGCTGGTGCTCGAGCGCAGCGGCACCGCGTTCGTGCTGCGCGAGCCGAGTCAGGCTCCCGTCGAGCTCGAGGCCGGCAACTTACGCATCGAAGCCGTCGCACGCGCGCCGGCCGAGCTCGTCGCGGCACCGAACCCGAAGGAGCTTGGCCTCGACGCGCCGAGCGGCAAGGTCACGCTGCGCGTCATCGGCGACGACGACAAGGCCCTCGAGGAAAAGCTCGAGCTCGGCAAGACGGCACCCGACGGCACGCTCTACGCGCGGCGCCTGGACGACGGCGCCGTGCTCGCGTTCGGCCGCGAATCGGCGCGCGCCTTCAGCGTCGACTCGACGCTGCTCCGGAGCCTCACCGTCTTCGATTTTCCGCTCTCGTCCGTCGCCGAGCTCGCGCTCTCCGCCCCCGAGCCGGAGCTCGTCCGTCGCGCGGGCGCGGGCTTCGAGCTCGTCACGCCGCGCGGGTTCGAGGCCGACGGCGAGCTCACGACCAATGCCGTCCTCGCGCTCGGCTCGCTCCACGCGCTGCGCTGGGTGGCGGACGAGGACGACCACACGTTCGGTCTCGCCGCTCCCACGCTCACGGCGCGCGCCCGCACCGACGCCGACGGCGGCACGGCGGAGCACGCGCTCGTCGTCGGGCGCGCGCTTCCCGGCGGCTACTTCGCGAGCGTCGAAGGCTCGTCGGGCGTCTTCCTGGTCGAACGCAGCGTCGTCGAGCGCCTGAGCACGCTGCTCGTCGATCGCTCGGCCCTGATGGTCGATCCCTCGACGCTCGCGCGCCTCACGCTACGGTCGAAGGGCCGCGAGCTCCGCTTCGAGCGGCGCGGGGGCCAGCTCCGCTCGGAAAACATCGAACCCACCGTGGCCAGCGCGGCGCTCGCGGCGCTCGCGAGCCTGCGCGCCGAGGCGGCCGTCCACAGCGGAGCCGCGCGCGCCCCCGAAGGATTCGCCGCGCCCGTGCTCGAGGTGCGCGCGGAGCCGAGCCCGGGGCTCGGCAAGCCGCGCGCCTTCAAGATCGGCGCGAGCGACGAGTTTCGCGGCGAGAGCGTGCGCACGGCGCGCGCCGAGGGCGTCGACGCGACGTTCGTCGTCGCCGACGCGAAGCTCCGCCCGCTGTTCGACCTCTTCTGACGCCCCGCCCGGCGTTACTACCGGAACTGCAGGCTGTTCGAGCGGTTCACGAGATCGTTGTACTTCGCGAGCACCTGCGCCGGGTGGCCCTCGATGTGCTCGGGCGAGCCGAACTCTTTCGCGAAATCCTTGTTGTCGCGCTTGCGGCGCATCAGCTCCTTGGCTGCCTTCAAGTAGTCGGAGCTCGCGCTCCTGTAGATGCTCAGCATCAGCACCTTCTCGGCCTCCGCGGGGTGACCCTCGATGTACGTGTTGAGCGCCTGGTACGTCTGGTCGTACTGATTCAAGGCCGCCTGGTAGCCGGCGGCGTCGAGCTTCGCGAGCGACTCGATCTCGGCAAAATGCGCGAGCTGCTTCGCTTCGTCGCCGCTCTTCGCGATCTGGTACTCGAGCTGGGCCTTCGGATCGTCCTTCAAGCGCGCGAGCCGCCGCTGCTGGAGGCCGTCGTTCAGCTTCGTGACCATGTCCTCGAACGACTTGTCCGCTTTCTCGAAGTCGTCGAGGGCGCTCATCAGCGGGCGGTGCATGGCGATGCCCTGCGCGAACTTGTCGTCTTTGAAGTTCTTTTGGTCGTAGTAATCGTGCGCGGTGCGGGTGAGCTTCGCGAGCGCGCCGAGCGTCGTCTCGTACTTCGCTGCCGCCGTCTCGAGCTCCGGCATGGCCGGCGGCTTCGATTTCGCCTCGTCGATGCGCTTGATGCACGCCTCCGGGCTGATGTCGGTCACGTAGATGTTGCGCTCCTTGCCGGTCGGGCCCTTGGTGGCGTCGACGTCGCGCAGGTAGCCGCCCTTCATGCGGTAGACGCTGCTCGTCTCGTAGTTCATGCAGTAGATGTAGCCCTCGAGCTTCTCCGAGAGCTGCGCGTCCTTCTCGTCGGCGGACGACGGCGCTGCCGTCGCACCCGGCGTGCCCTTTGCACCCTCTGCCGCCTTCGTGGCCGCCTCGCCGCTCTTCTTGAGCTGCGAAAGCATCTTGCACGATCCGAGCGACAGCGCGCCGAACGCGAGCGCTACGGAGATCACCATGCCCTTCATCGGTCTCCTCCGGGGCCGACGTTATCATCAAATGCACGACCGGCCTCGCGAAGCGCTGGCGCGCATCGGAGGCCGGTGCATGCGGCCCTACGCCCGAACGGGCGCGGGCCCTTCCGCGTCACTTCGGTGCTGGCGCGGGGGGGGCCGGCTTCGGCGCCGGCGCGGCCGGAGCGGGAGCCGCCGGTGCCGCGGGAGCGACCGGCTTCGCGGGAGTTGCGGCAGGTGCGGCGGGGGCAGCCGCGGGCTTCATCGCTGGAGCAGCCGCAGCCGGCGCCGGTGCTGCCGCGGGCTTTGCAGCGGCGGGAGCTGCGCCAGCAGCCGGCGCGGGCTTACCGGCAGTTGCCGGAGTCGCGGCTGCTGCAGCCGGAGCAGCCCCAGGCTTCGCAGCGGCCGCGGCAGGAGCGGGCTTCGGCGCCGGGGGCGGCGGAAGCAGGCCGAGCTGTCCGGCGAAGCTCATCCCGTTGTCGAAGATCCAGATGTTCTTGATTTTCCCGCCCTGGATCTTGTCGATCTCGAGGAAGCGCGAGCTCACCTTCTTACCCGTGGGCTTGTAGATGGCCATCGAGGGCATGGCGCCGTCGTTGGTGCCGGTCATCGAGCCTTCCCACACCAGGTAGTCACCAGCCGCCCAGCTGCGCGTGATCTCGAGCTTCAAGTCGCTGAACGCCTTGAACATGTCCTTGTAGGAGCGCTCGATTGCCTTCTTGCCAACCCGGTCCAGGGGGCTTGCAGCCTCGCTGAACACGACGTCGTCCGTCATCATGGCGACCAGCGCGGGGAGATCGTGCTTATTGAACGCTTCGAGCGCCTTGGGGGCCGCTGCGAGGTTCGCCTTTTCGACGTCGCTGCCGGTCGCGACCACGACGGGCTTTTCGGCCCAGCCTTTGTCGAGGACCTTGCGGTGCGGTCCTTTCGCGAGACCAACCTGCCCCATGAACGTTCCACCGTCGGCGTAGAAGCGGTCGTGGGCCGCCGCGCGTCCGTCATCGCTGAGGTCGACCGCGTGTCCGGCGAGGAACCCGAACTTCTTCTTCGTGGGCGGGAGCTCGCCTCCGGGCGTGACGAGCGGACCGGTGTTGGTGCCTTTGAGGAGGGCCACCGCCGCCATGTTGTTGCCATTCACGAGCACGAGCTCTAGCTCGCCGACTTCGTCGGGCGCCTGGGCCGCCTGGCCTTCGGCATGCTTGACGATCTCGGCGCGTCCGCTCACGACGGGCTTGCCGGAATCCACCTCTTCGCTCGTTGCGTGCTCGGTATAGCAGGGGCCGAACTTCGCCCAATCTTTCGCGCTGTACGCGGCCCAACAGTCGTGAAAGAGCTTCGCTCGCTCCTCGCCGGTGGCGGGCGGAACCGCGGGCGCGACGGGGGCGGGCGGCGGAGTAGCCGCAACCGGGCCGGGCGCCACGGGCGGCGGAGGAGGCGGCGGGGGCGGAGGAGCAGCTGCGGGTTGTTGTTGGCAGCTCGCGAGCACGAGCAGCCCGAGCGTGGTGAGCGTCTTCTTCATCATCCTGTTCTGCCTTTCCTGCCTCAGGTTTCAGCGCTTCCCCGCCGCGCGAGAAGGCCGGAGCCTTCTACACCCATCCCGGCCTGCACGACGATCCGAAATGTCGCGAGGCGCGTTTTATCGGGGTTCGCGCCGGTGCATTCCCGCGCGACTGCACGTCTATCCCACAGCGTGGGTGCGAGTAGGTGCGCGCGCCGCAGCGGCCTGCCAACTTGCTTGGCGCGATCATGCTCGCTCACGTTGCCCCCACGCGAGCACGAGTGAGAAGACTCGACTCCCTGTGCACGAGCGACACACGTTCGGAACGCTGTCACTAGAAGCGCGTCGTGCGACGTCGCGCTTATCGACGCGCGTCCGCGCTCTCCGCGTGTGCGCACCGTGTCACGAATCGTTCTAGCGAAAGCGAGCGAGTGTGTAGGTCGAGACTGCGCCAGAGTAGCGCGCGTGTAGGTGTGTGGGTGCAACATGAGTCGGCTAAAAAAACGCGTGAGCGACGCTTGAGTCGCACGCGCTGGGAGGGCATAGTGTGAAGTTACCGTGCCCCAAAGATCTGCTCTCCTAGGCCGCGTCTCGACTCTTAGTACTTTCCTGTCACCGCTCCTGGTGCTTGCGGTCGCGTGCGGCGAACCCCCCAGCGTGACGCACAAGCCGAACCCGATCGGCTCGGGTGGTACGGGCATGGAGACGGGCGGCACGGGCGCGATGGGCGGCACGGGCGGCACGGGCATCGTTCCTCTCGGCGGCACCTCGAACTCCGGCGGCGAAGGCAACGACGGCGGCGGCGGCCCGATCGAAGACGCCGTGTGCGGCAACGATCGACTCGAGGTCGGCGAGCTCTGCGACGACGGCAACACCGACGACGACGACGGTTGTAGCGGGGACTGTCAAGTGGCCGACCCGGACTACCTCTGTACGGAGGGCAAGGGCTGCGAACGCATCGTCACCTGCGGCAACGGCATCATCGAAGGCGACGAGGCCTGTGACGATCACAACACCGACGACGACGACGGCTGCTCGGGCGACTGCAGTGGGATCGACGACGGCTTCATCTGCGTGAAGCCGGGTGAACCGTGCGTCGAGCAGCCGGTGTGCGGCAACGGCGTGCGCGAGCAGGGCGAGCAGTGCGACGACAAGAACGAGAAGAAGGGCGACGGCTGCTCCGACACGTGCCAGCTCGAGGCCGGCTACTTCTGTCCGCCCGGCGAGGCGTGCGTGAAGCTCGAGTGCGGCGACGGAAACCGGACTCCCGACGAGCTCTGCGACGACGGCAACACCGACGATGACGACGGCTGTGCGGCGGACTGCACGGTCGAGGACGGCTGGATCTGCTCGACGAGCGGCTGCAAGGCCGTGTGCGGCGACGGCAAGGTCCTCGGCGCGGAGAAATGCGACGACGAGAACGTCATGAGCGGCGACGGCTGCTCTTCGGCATGCAAGGTCG
>DASUGE010000578.1:0-4058 GCA_036274215.1 Polyangiaceae bacterium
TGCCTTTCACGAGCTCTCCGCCTTTCGCAGCTTCGTGAGCGAGGCGACGGCGTGGCTCGACGCGGAGGGCGTGCGGCGCGGCACGTCGCGCGCCGTCGCACACGTCGGGGTCGAGCTCTTGCTCGATGCCGCCCTCGCGGACGGAGACGCCGCCTGCACGTTTTATCTCGCCGCGCTCGGTGTGGCACGGGCGCCCGAGCTCCTCGAACGCGCCGAATTTCTGCCTCACGAGCGGACGAGCCTCTCCGGCCTCGCGAGCACGCTGGAAGCGCGCGGCGTGTCGCGGGCGCCCGACACGACGCTCGTGGTCGGGCGGCTCGAGCGAGCGCTGAGCGTGCGTCCGCGCCTCCGGATCGAGCCCTCGGATGTCGCTCGCGTCAGCGCGTGGGTTGAGCTTTTCCGGGACCGTGTCCTAAGCTCGACGCCCGAGATCGTGAACGAGCTGACGAGCGCCCTCGTGCTGAAGCTCGCAGCCTGAGCCCCCTCACTCATTACCCATGACCTCACCCCGCGCCGCTGCTCTCGCCCTGCTGCTCGGTTTCGTGCTGCTCCTGCTCGCGCCCTCGGCGCGCGCGGAAAACGGCATCATCAAGCATCCCGGGCAACACCCGAATTACCCGTTCGAGCTCGAGCCGCACGTGCTCGCTCAATACGACCGCACGCCGTACGCGAGCGGCGGCTTCGGCATCGGCGTGCGCGCCGCCGTTCCGTTCGTGCACAACGGGCCGATCCCCCAGATCAACAACAACATCGGGATCTCGTTCGGCGTGGACTTCGTCCACTTCGGGACCGACCGCTACTGCTCGTACGGTCGCGGCTGGGACTACTACTACACGTACACCGACGGCTGCTCCGCGACCGATCTCTGGTTTCCGGTGACGGGACAGTGGAACTTCTTTTTGACGCCCGTCATCAGCGTCTTCGGGGAGCTCGGGCTCTCGGCGCATTACACGCGCTGGTCGTACGACGGGGTATGCAACGGCGCGCCGTGCTCGAACTCGGCGTCCCACCTCGATCTTTTCGAGCCCGTGTTCTTCGCGGGCGGCCGCTTCATGTTCGCGCGCTCGGTGGGGCTGATGGTTCGCCTCGGTTGGCCCTATGTCTCCGTCGGAGCCGCCTTCTGGTTCTGAGCACGTAAGGAGCCCCCGTGAGCGACGAGCGTCCCGCATCCGGCAACATCGCCACCACGATCTTTCGCGAGGTCCGGCGCCGGATCCTCGCCGGCGACCTGAGCCCGGGCGAGCGATTGCCGGGCGAACGCGAGCTCGCGGCCGAATACCGCACGAACCGCAACACGCTGCGCGAAGCCGTGCGCCGGCTCGAGCAGGCGCGCCTCGTCACCGTGCGTCACGGCCAGGGCGTCACCGTCGCCGATTTCAGGAAGAGTGGAACGCTCGAGCTGCTCGCCCCCTTCCTCGAATCGGCGCCCGATCTCGGCCAGAGCCTGCACCTGCTCGAAGACATCCTGCCCGGCCGCCTGCTCGTGATCGAGTTCGCGACGAAGCTCGCGGCCGAGCGCGCCGACAAGAACGACATCGCCCGCCTGCGCGACATCACGGAGCTCGTGATCGCCGCCTTCGAGCGCGCGGACCCTGTCCTCATCGGCCACGGCTTCCAGCGCTGGCTCGACGCGCTCGTCGACGCTGGTCACTCGGTCGCCGTGCGGTGGATCGCGAACCCGTTCTTGGAAGCGTACCGCGAGATCATCGACCGCTTCCCCGCCCTCTGGGTGCTCGAGCCGAGCTTTCCGCAGTATTTGCGCGAGTTCAACGAAGCGCTCGAAGGCGCCGACGCCGAGCGCGCCATCAGCCTCACGCGCGTGTATTACCAGCGCGTGGACGGCATGTTCATGCAAGCGCTGAAAGCGATCATGTCGCAGCGCAAGAGCGCTCCGTTCGCCTCCAGCGCTCCACTCGACCCCGAGCCGCACGAACCGAGGCACTGAGCATGGGGCTTCCGCTGTCGCGAGCGGTGGAGCTCTTGTCGGAGCTCGCCCCGCTCCGCTTCGCCGAAAGCTGGGACAACGTCGGGCTCCTGCTCGGGGTGCCGCCGGCGGGCGCCACGCCGCACCACGTCGAGCGCGCGCTCTGCGCCATCGACCTCACGCACGCGGTCCTCGACGAAGCCATCGCCCGCCGCGCCGGCCTCATCGTCGCGTACCACCCGCCCCTCTTCGCACCGCTCAAGAAGCTCGACGGCACCAGGGCCGGCGGGGGCCCGCTCCTGCGCGCCGCCGCGGAGCGCATCGCCGTCTACTCCCCGCACACCGCGCTCGACGCCGCACCCGGCGGCGTGAACGACTGGCTGGCCTCCGGCGTCGGAGCGGGTGAATGCGCGCCCCTCGTCGACGCGGCCACGCTCGAGCCGAGCGCGGAGCTGAAGCTCGTCACCTTCGTCCCGCCCGAGCACGCGGACAAGCTCCGCACGGCGCTCGCCGCCGCCGGCGCGGGCGTGATCGGCGAGTACAGCCAGTGCTCCACCCGTGCGCCCGTCACCGGCACCTTCCTCGGCAGCGCGCGCACGAACCCCACCGTCGGCGCCGCCGGCACGCTCGAAACCGTCGCGGAAATGCGCCTCGAGATGGTGTGCCCAGAGCGCGCGCTCGGCGCCATCGCCCGCGCGATGCGCGACGTGCACCCGTACGAAGAGCCCGCGTGGGACGTGTACCCCCTCGCTCCCCGCCCCACGCCCGGCTTCGGCATGGGCCGCTCCGTCGCCCTGACGGAGCCGCTCACCCTCACGGCGCTCGTCGATCGCCTCAAGGCGCATCTCGGCCGCACCTCGCTCCGCGTCGCGGCAACTGCCGCGCATCGTGCCGGCAACGCCGTACGTCGCGTCGCCGCCTGCGCCGGCTCGGGCAAGAGCGTCTTCGACCGCGCCCCCGGCTTCGACGTCTACGTCACGGGGGAGCTCGGCCATCACGCCGTCCTCGCTCACCTTGCCGCGGGCGAAAGCGTCATCCTCGCCGAGCACTCGAGCACCGAGCGCGGCTACCTCCGCCACTACGCCACGCGCATCACCGAACAGAGCGCCGGCACCCTCGAAGCCCTCGTCTCCGAAACCGACCGCGAGCCACTCGAAGTCTGGTAACCGGCGCGCCCAACCGCATCGTCGCCAAAGACGCAAACGCGCCCGGAACATTCCGACGCCTTCTTCTTTTGCCGCCGCACGGCACCGCTCGTCAGAGGCTGAAAAGCATCGCCGTGTCGTCCGCGACGAAACGTTCGGCACCGCTCGTCAGAGGCTGAAAAGCATTGCCGTGTCGTCCGGGACGAAACGCTCGACCGCGAAGG
Organism: Polyangiaceae bacterium; assembly: GCA_036274215.1. Taxonomy (GTDB): domain Bacteria; phylum Myxococcota_A; class Polyangia; order Polyangiales; family Polyangiaceae; genus PMG-095. The sequence continues at coordinate 3,294 of DASUGE010000578.1, forward strand.
CGATGCCCGCGAATTGGGCCGGCGCAGGAGCGGAAACGGCCGTACTCGTCCGCGGCAAGCGACAGACCCGGTCCTCGTGCGCGCGCTCGTGCAACGCCGTTCCGAACGTGGACTCTTTTCTCACTCGCGCGAAGAACGGCTCAAATGCGGTATTGAGCCAATCCTTCGGCGCATCGAGTCGCAGCAAGCACCAGAGCGACCCACGAGGGCCGCGGCGATGCCTGAAGCTGTTCGGTTCAGCGACGCTCACGCGACCCGAGCGTCTCGCTGAGCGCAATCAGCCCATGCCGACGCCACCCTACGCGCGCGAGCCAGGTGCGAGCGAAACCGACCGGCGGATCTACGAGATCGCGAGCGTGAGTCTTCAACCACGCCGCTCGCGCGGCGAACGGCGGCGGAACGCCCGACTTCGGGCGCCACCCGCGCCACCCGTCGAACCACACGCCCGAAGAAAACGGGTCGATGCCCGCACCCATGGGCCTACGGGCGTGCTTGCGAAAGTTCAGCAACACGTACGCGATGGCGTTACGCACCTCCCGCGGCGTCCGAAGTGCCCTACCGTGCCACCGGTCCGCCCACAACGGCCCACGGCGCGCCAACAGATCGTTGACGTAGCGCGCGACGCGAATCGCCACGCCGCGAATCCCGCTCGAAAGTGCGCGCTTGTCGACGGCTTCGACGACGAGGTGCAGGTGATCGCGTTGAACCGAAAAGTGCAGGATCCGGAAGCGCTTTTGGTGGCGCCGGCTGGCGCGCCCCAAAGCG
>DASUGE010000579.1:0-7046 GCA_036274215.1 Polyangiaceae bacterium
GCCCGCGACGCGGCGAGGCTCCTCGTACGTCGCGAGCGGCGTGAGCGAAAGGCCTTGCGCGAGCGCGTAGATCGTCGTCGCCCCGTGCGGCTCGCCGCACACGAAGCCCGCGCCGGAGCCGAGCTTCACGGCGTCGCACGGGGCGCGCCCGCCGTACGCGTCGGGCCGGAGCTCGACGATGGCGCCGTCTTTGAGTCGAATGCGCGCGAGAGCGCCGCGCGTCGCTAGCAGCGCCGTCTCGGCGCTTTCGGGGAAGCCGTGCAGGAGGGCGGCTTCGAGCGGCCGCGAGCCGAGCGGCTCGGGTGCGCGCAGGCGCCGGCCGCGCGTGGCTTCGGGGCGCGCGCCGTCGTTGCGCGGGGTCGTCTCGAGTAGCGCAAGGCTGCCCGCCGTGCCGAGCAGGTAACGCTTGCCGTCGGCTTCGAGCCGCACCCCCGCGTCGTCGCTCGAAAGCGCCGCCGTGGCGAGGCCGAGCGGATGCCACGCGCCGCCCGCGTCGAACGTCGCGAGCACGCCGCGCAGCGGCACGCCGACCACGCCGACCCACTCGTCGAAAAAGAGCATCGGGCCGTAGCTCGCCGAGGGCGGTAGCGTGCCGAGGTCGAGCGCCTTGCCCGTATCCGTGTCGAGCGCGATCCACGGCGCGCCGCGCGCGCGCAGCACGTACAGCCGATCGAACCCCGGCACGACGCGCTCGATCTCTCCGTCGAGGCGGGCGAGCGGCTCGAGCGCCGACGTCCACGTGGCGGCACGCCAGAGGAGCCCGTCGCTCGCTGCATTGACGCCGAAAATCCAGCCGCCACCGAGTCGCGCCGGCAAGCGCGTCGGGGCGATCGAGTGCGACGGTGGCAAGAGCTGGTCGGCGACGTCGATGGCGCCGCCGGGGTGCTCGATCAGCCGCACGCCCTGCGCGATGACGCGGCGGCTGCCGTCCGGCTCCCACGCTTCGAGGGTGATGTCGCCGCGCTCGGTCGGAGGGAACGCGCGCGCGGGGCCAATCGGCGGTGGCTCGGCGGCGGACTGACGCGCGCCTCGCGTCGTGGCGGGCGTTTCACCGCGCGCCGTTACGGGCCGTTGACTCGGTGCGCCACAGCCGAAACACAACAGACCGAAGCCCGGCAAAGCCAGACGCGCGAGCGCGCGCGGAAGCGGCGATGCAGAGAGCGAAACGAAGCGCCCAGCCGCCATTTTCCGGTCGCGAGCCTAGCAGGCTAGGCGGGCAATGGAGGCGAGATCGTGCTAGAGGTGCCGGCCCCTGGCGGGCTTTTGTGCCCGCTTTTCTTCGAAGGAGACATGAAATCATGACCACGGTAGCCGTCGTCGGCGCGACTGGCGTAGTCGGCCGAGAGATGCTGAGGACCCTCGAGCGTAGGAACTTCCCTACGAAGCGCGTCGTCGCGCTCGCCTCGGAGCGATCCGCGGGCAAGAAGCTCGAGTTTCGCGGCGCGACCCTCACCGTGGAGAAGCTCGGGCCGGACTCGTTCAAGGGCGTCGATATCGCGCTCTTCAGCGCGGGTGCCGGCACGTCGAAGGAATTCGGTCCGATCGCCGCCGCGAGCGGCGCCGTCGTCATCGACAACTCGAGCGCGTGGCGCATGGACCCGGACGTGCCGCTCGTCGTGCCGGAGGTGAACCCCGGCGCGCTCGCGGAGCGCAAGAAGGGCATCATCGCGAACCCCAACTGCAGCACGATTCAGATGGTGGTGGCGTTGAAGCCGCTGCACGACGCGGCGCGCATCAAGCACATCGTCGTCTCGACGTACCAGGCGACGAGCGGCAAGGGCCAGGCGGCGGTCGAAGAGCTGAAGAACCAGATCGCCGAGCTCGCCGCGGGCAAGGCGGCGACCAGCAAGGTGTTCCCGGGACAGATGGCAATGAACGTCATCTCGGACTGGAAGGCGGGCTCGGACGGCTACTCCGAGGAAGAGCTCAAGATGGTGAACGAGACGCGCAAGATCATGGGCGACGCCTCGATCGGCGTCACGCCGACCTGCGTGCGCGTGCCCGTGGTTTCGGGCCATTCGGAGTCCGTCCACGTCACGTTCCACCAGCCGCTCACCGCCGCGCGCGCCAAGGAGCTCCTGAAGAACGCCCCGGGCGTGACGCTCAACGACAGCGAGTACAAGCCCGGCGGCGAGCCGCAGCCGCTGCAGGCCGCCGATACGGATCCGGTCTACGTCGGTCGCGTACGCGACGACCTCTGCGTGCCGGGCGCGCTCAACATGTGGATCGTCTCGGACAATCTGCGTAAGGGCGCCGCGCTCAACGCCGTCCAAATCGCCGAGCTCCTGCTCGCGAAGTAAGCGTAAGTAAAGCGGCCCAAGAAGCCGCTTGCTTCCGTGGTGGAGTGCGGGTTGTTTGCTCTCGTGAGCAAACGTCCCGTCTCCCCCGGCGCCGAGGAGATCCTCGGCCTGTACTTCCCCGTGCTCGACCATGGCTTCGTGTCGTTGGTCGATTACATGGGTACCGACGAGTGCATCGAGCGCGCGGCGCGCGTGAGCTACGGCTACGGCACGCGCAAGGCGAGCCTCACGCGCGGCCTCATCCGCTACCTAAGGCGCCACCTGCACACGACGCCGAGCGAAATGCTCGAGCTCAAGTTCCATTGCTGCATGCCGATGTTCATCGCGCGGCAGTGGATCCGACATCGGGCAGCCAACGTGAACGAGTACAGCGGCCGCTATTCGCTCATGCCGATGCTCTTCTACACTCCCGACGCGAAGCAGCTCCAGACGCAGAGCCGCGCCAACAACCAGGGCCGCTCGGGCAAGCCCGTCGACTCCGAGACGTACGCGGAGGCCGTCGAGCGCTGGAACGACATCCGCCGCGGCAGCCGCTCCGCGTACGAGTGGATGACGGGCGAGGACATCGCGCGCGAGCTCGCTCGCATCGATCTCCCGCTCTCGACGTACACTCAGTGGTACTGGAAGATCGACCTGCACAACTTCCTGCACTTTTTGAAGCTTCGCGTCGATACGCACGCGCAGTGGGAGATCCAGGAGTACGGGCGCGTCATGGCGGGCATGCTGAAGCGCGTCGCGCCGCTCAGCTACGAGGCGTTCATCGACTACGACGTGTGCGGGGCGCGACTCTCGCGCATGGAGCTCGACGCCATTCGCCGGCTCGTCACACTCGAGGGTGACGGCATCCGCGCCAAGGCGGGAGCCACGGTGGACGCCGCGGGACTCGAAGCGCTCGGCCTCGCCAAGCGCGAGGCGCGCGAGCTCCTCGACAAGCTCGCCTCGACCGAGGTGCCCGACTTCGAGCTCTCGCTCTCGAACGCGCGCCCGCCCGAGGAGTTCGCCGAGCGTTTCGCGAAAGCAGTGCCGAAGGTCGACAAGGCGCCGAGCGAATAGCGTCACTGAAATGGCTCCCGCAGCGAGCCGCGAGCGGAGCGAGCACGCCGAAGGCGGCGGGGGAGCGGTCGCGAAGCGAGCCGCGGGGGCAAGGCCCCCTGTTAGGAGCTATAGTCCGCTCGTGTCCGCTCCCGCACAATCCCTCGCTCACCTCGACCTCGACGCGGAGATCCGGAAGCTCAAGCGCGAGCGCAACGCCGTCTTCCTCGCGCATTACTACCAGGAGAGCGAGATCCAGGATCTCGCCGACGTGATCGGCGACTCGCTCCAGCTCGCTCAGGCGGCGCAAAAGACGCAGGCCGACGTGATCCTGTTCGCGGGCGTTCAATTCATGGCCGAGACGGCCAAGATCCTGAATCCCGAGCGCATCGTGCTCGTGCCCGACATGAAGGCCGGCTGCTCGCTCGCCGACGGCTGCCCCGCGGATCGCTTCCGTGCGTGGAAGGCGCGATTTCCGGGCTCCGTCACCATCAGCTACATCAACTGCTCGGCGGAGGTGAAGGCCGAGAGCGACTGGATCTGCACTTCCAGCAACGCCGAGCGCGTCGTGCGCGCCATCCCCGAGGACAAGCAAATCCTCTTCGCGCCCGACAAGAACCTCGGCCGCTACCTGATCAAGAAGACGGGCCGCGACATGAAGCTCTGGCCCGGCAGCTGCATCGTCCACGAGACCTTCAGCCTCCGAAAGCTCGAAGCGCTCCGACTCGCGCATCCCGAAGCCGAGCTCATCGCGCACCCCGAGTGCGAGGAGCCTCTGCTCGAGCAAGCGGCGTTCATCGGCTCGACCTCGGCCCTGCTCAACTACGTCGAGAAGAGCCCGAAGCAAGCGTTCATCGTCGCGACCGAGCCCGGCATCCTCCACCAGATGCAGAAGCGCTCCCCGGAGAAGACGCTCATCGCCGCGCCTCCGGAGGCGAACTGCGCGTGCAACGAGTGCCCCTTCATGCGCCTCAACACGCCGGAGAAGGTGTACCTGGCGCTCAGGGACCTCGAGCCGCGGCTCGAGATGACGGAAGAGCTGCGGCTCGCCGCCAAGGTGCCGCTCGATCGGATGCTGAGCCTCGGGTGAGCCTGGCAAGGCTCCGGCTTGACGGCCGGGAACGACGGTGTCATACGTTGTGTATGACAAGAGTGAACGCCCGCCTCGACGCCGAGCTGGCGCAGCGCTTGCTCGTCGTGCGCGATCGGACGGGGCAGTCGACGAGCGACCTCATCAAGGCTTCGCTCAGAGCCTATCTCGACCAGGTCGAGGCACGGGCCGGAGCTGCCAAGCTCCTCTCGGATTTCATCGCCTCCGGGCGGGGGCCCGTGGACCTTTCCACTTCGTACAAGACAGAGCTGACGCGGAGCCTCGGGAAGAAGAACCGCACGTGATCATCGCTGACACGGGCTACTGGCTCGCGCTCGCCAACGCATCCGACCGCCATCACGACGCTGCGAAGGAGGCGCTTGGCAACCTGCGAGAACCGCTCGTGACGACCTGGCCGGTCATGACAGAGACCTGTCACTTGCTTGCAGCGCGTCTCGGCGCGACGGCTCATGAGCGCTTCATCGAATCGGCAGCACGTGGCGCGTTCAACATCTTCCCCCTCGAGCCGAACCACCTGCCCCGCATCCTCGAGCTCCTGAAGAAGTACCGAGACCTTCCAATGGATTTGGCCGACGCGTCGCTCGTCGTTCTGGCGGAGGAGCTGGGGTCCGGAAAAATCCTTTCGACGGACACGCGCGACTTCGGTGCGTACCGCTGGAAAAGCCGGAAGCCTTTCCGCAATCTGCTGAAGCTCTCGTGAGCAGGCGGGAAAACGAGCCGTAAGTAGTTCCGCCTGCGGAACTACGGGAGCGGAGCGAGCTCGCCGAAGGCGGCGGGGGTGCGGTCGCGAAGCGAGCCGCGGGGGCAAGGCCCCCTAAACTAAACGGAGCGGGTCAGTCGAGGGCGGTGGGGTTACACCTCCGCTAGAAGGCGTGCCCCCCCAAAAAAAAGAACGAGGGGGTGGCGCGCGGCTGTCGATTCGTGGGGGCGGCGTTCGACTACTGAATGAGCCGAGCCAGAGGGGCTCGGTCACGGAAGGAATCAGCCATGCAATACATTCTGTTGATTTACACGAGCGAGGCCGAGGGAAAGAACCGCACGAAGGACGAGCAGATGCAGGTGTTCGGCGAGTACAAGGTCTTCACCGACGAGCTCAAGGGCTCCGGGAAGATGCTCGGCGGCGAGGCGCTCGAGTCGGTGACGACCGCGACGACGGTGCGCGTGAAGGGTGGCAAGACGCTGCGCACGGACGGACCGTTCGCGGAAACGCGTGAACAGCTCGGCGGGTTCTACGCCGTCGAGGCGAAGGACCTCGACGAAGCGGTTGCAATCGCGGCGCGGATCCCCGGCGCGCATCACGGGTGTGTCGAAGTGCGGCCCGTCATGCGCATCAACGGGATGTGAATCCCGACCAGCACATCCCGCGGGTTCGAGGGCCCGCGGGCGGGGTCGAGCGCGGATAGGATCCGAACCAACCATCCCCTTGCTAGATTGCCGACGCTTGGACCACGCGGCCATCGCAGAGATTTACAAGCGTGAGTTTGCGTCGATTCTCGCGACGATGATTCGCGCGCTGGGCGGCGACTTCACGCTCGCGGAAGAGGTGGTGCAGGACGCGTTCGAAGCCGCGCTCGCGGAGTGGCCGCAGAGCGGCGCGCCGCAGAATGCGCGGGGGTGGCTGCTCGGGACGGCGCGGCACAAGGCGATCGATCGGATCCGGAGGCGCGCCAAGTTCGAGGCGCCGCTCGACGAGGATTTGGATTGGGCGGCGCTCGGCGCGTCACCGGAGGAGGCGGCAGGTGATGCCGTTGGGGACGACCTCTTGCGGCTCGTCTTTACGTGTTGTCACCCGGCGCTCGCGCTCGAGGCGCAGGTGGCGCTCACGCTGCGCACGCTGTGCGGGCTCACGACGGACGAGATCGCGCGCGCGTTTCTGGTCGAGCCGAAAACGATGGCGCAGCGCCTCGTGCGGGCGCAGAACAAGATCCGGGTCGCCAAGATCCCTTATGTCGTGCCCGGGCGCGCGGAGCTCGCCGAGCGGCTCGATGCCGTGATGAGCGTCGTGTACCTCGTGTTCAACGAAGGTTATGCGGCGACAGGCGGCGACGAGCTCGTGCGGCGCGAGCTCTGTAACGAGGCCATCCGTATCGGACGGCTGCTCGAGTCGCTCGTGCCCGATCATTCGGAGCCGACGGCGCTCGTGGCGCTGATGCTGCTCCACGACGCGCGACGCGACGCGCGGCTCGACGCGGAGGGGAACCTCGTGCTGCTCGAGGATCAGGATCGCTCGCGCTGGGACCAACGGGAGATCGAGGAGGGGCTGGCGCGCGTGACGCAGGCGCTCAGGCGTGGTGGCGCGACGCAGTACGGGATTCAGGCGGCGATTGCGGCGCTGCATGCGGAGGCGCCGCGCGCGGAAGACACCGATTGGGCTCAAATTGCGCTGCTCTACCGTGAGCTCGCGCGGCTCGTGCCGACCCCGGTCGTGCTTTTGAATCGCGCGGTGGCGGTCGCGATGCACGAAGGCGCCGAGCAGGGTCTCGCGTTGCTGAACGAAATCGCGGGAGAGCCGGAGCTCGCGGGGCACCACTTGTTCCATGCGGCGCGCGCGGATCTCGAGCGGCGGCTCGGGCTCGTGCAAGAGGCGCGAGGTGACTACACGC
>DASUGE010000580.1:0-10837 GCA_036274215.1 Polyangiaceae bacterium
ATCCCAATTGCCTCGCCCGTCGTTTCTCCGAGCCCGTGAAAGAGAACCAGCACACGCTTCGCACCCGAGCGCGGCACGAGCAAGAGGCACCGGCGCGCGAGGCGCTCACCGGGCACCTCGAGCTCCTGCTCCTCGAACTCCCCGAGCGTCGTGGCGGGCGCAGGCAGAGCCGCCGCGTCCTCGGCCGCGAGACCCGAACCAAGCGCGCCGAGCGCGACCAAGAGCCGTCGACGTTCGATGTGCACGGAGCACGAGTATAGCCCCGCGGTCCTTTTCGGCCCTTTCGTTGTCCGCCCGGCGCGGGCACGGTATTAAGTGAGCTCTCATTGCCTTAGAACGGACGACCCATGAAAAAACTGCTGATTTTGTCGTTGGGGATGGCTGCCTTCGCCGGGTGCTCGAGCGACGCGTCGGGCCCGAAGCGCGAGGAAGACGACTCCCTCAAGGACCGCGGCTCGTTCTGCAAGGCTTGGGCGAATGCCGCTTGCACCGATGAAGTGGTCGATGCCTGCCAGGCGACCGACAAGGAGACCTGCCTGGTCGCGCAGAAAGCATTCTGCGTAGACCTCGTGCCCGCCGGCTACGTGTCGACCAACGCCGACAAGTGCATCGCCGCGGTGAAGAGCGCCTACAGCGACGAGGAGCTCACGAAGGAAGAGCTGGATCTCCTCGTGAACCTCGGCGGCGCCTGCGGGCAACTCGTCAAGGGCGGGATCGAGTCGGGCGGAACGTGCCGCGCCTCGACGGAATGCGACTCCACCAAGGGCTATAGCTGTGTGATCAAGCCCGGGTCCTCCGACGGCACCTGCCAGATCGCGAAGGTTCAGGAGCCCGCATCGAAATGCACGGGGCTCGACCAAATCTGCCAAAGCGGGACCTACTGCGACGAGGGCGGTCACTGCGTCGATACCGAGCCCGAGCACGCGGCCTGCGACTACGACGCGATGTGCGACGCGTCTCTGCGCTGTGTCCTCGCGGATCCGAACGATCCCACGACCGGCACGTGCGAGAAGAAGATCGCGCGCGGCAAGGACTGCGACACGACGAAGCCCGAGGAATGCGTGACCGGCATTTGTCTCGCGGGCGCGACGGCGTCGAAATGCGCCGATTACGTCGGTTTGACGTTCGGCAGCCCCTACTGCAGCGACCTCGGCGGATGAAAACGCTCGGCTTCGCCGCTCTCGTCGTCGCGCTCGGCACGCTGGGCTGCGAGGACAAGCCGAAGCCGGCACCGGCTCCGAGCGCGGCCGCCACGCCGGAGCCCACGCCCACCCCGCCAGCCAAGCCCACGCTGCCGCCGACCATCGTCGTCGACACGAACGGCGCGCTCGTCGCCGGCACGCGCGTGAGCCTCGACGGCTCCGGCGCGCCCGAGCGCGTGAAGACGGAGCTCTCCGCCCATCGCGAGTTCATCGAAGGCAAGGAGACGCGCTTCTCCGCCGAGCGCCCCGTGAAGCCCGGCTACGTCGCGACGATGGTGGACGCGCTCGGTGCGCTCGGCGCGGCGCGCGTCCTCGTGCGCACCTCGACGCGCTCCGATTATCCGGGCGAAATTGGCTTCCTTTCGCTGGAGAAGGCGCGCTCGGCTCCGCCCTGCAGCGTGGTCGCCATGATTACCGACGATCGCGGCAGCGCGGTGTGGAGCTTGAAGGGCGGCGTCGCCGGCAAGCGCGGCAAGGGCATGGCCGGACCCGATCTCACGCTCACGGGCGAGACGCTCACCACGCACGCGAAGAAGTGCCCCGAGTCGCAGATCCTGTTCGTGGGGGGCGCACCCGGCGTCGAGTGGGGGCTCGTCTATGACCTCGCGGCGTCGACCAAGACGCTTCCGAAAGCGTACTTCTCCGAGCTCGTGGTGCTCAGCGAGTCGCCCGTGCCCGGGCACCCCGTCGCGCTGCGCTGAGCGAGCGGCGTCTCAGCCGACGAGCGCGAGCACTTGCTCGACGTCGGCGACCGAAAACGGCTTCTCCAGGCGGGCGCCGGAGTACGACGCGAGAAACTCCTCCGACCAACCCGAACAGGCGCCGCCCGTCATCAGCACGAAGCGCCCGAGCAGCTCCGGATGCGTGCGCGCCACCTCCGTGTGCACGCTCGACCCGTTCACGCCCGGCATGTCGAGATCGCACAGCACGAGATCGAAGCGCGCGTCGCCGTCGAGCGTGCGCAGCGCCTGCGCGCCGCCGTCGACGACCACGACATCGTGACGCTCCTCCAGCATGAAGCTCAAGGTTCGCCCGAGCAGCGGCTCGTCATCGATCACGAGTATGCGCGAACGCCGGTTCCACGAGCCGCTGCGGTGCAGACCGCTGTCCTCGCTTCGATCGCCGTTCGCCGGATTGCCTGCCCGCGATTCTTCGCCTGTCCTCATGTGCCCCTCGATCGAAGAAGGTATAGCATGGACGCGACTTTTCTACAGAGAGCGGTTCCACAGCCGCCCCAAGCTCGGGCGAAGCACCCGCGCTCGGGGCACCCCTACGGCCAGTCGGCCTGCCTAGGGCCACCAAAACGGTGCTAAGTCAGGGCTGGCTCCTCTGGGGGCTCTGCCCCAGAGAGCTTTCCTGGGGACAAGGTTCACCGTGGCTGCCAAGAAGCGACGCTCAAGCAAGCAGGATCCTGAGGAGACGCGGGAAGCCGACGCACCCGACGAGCCGGAGGCGGGAGGCGAGCCGGGCGTCGAGGCCGAAGCCGACGATCTCGACGGCGACGAGGCCATCGAGGCGGCTGCCGAGCTGTTGGACGACGTCGACGACGCGTCCGGCGGTAAGGAGCCGAAGGGGCTCGCTCGCTACGACGCGCTGCAGGCTTACATGCTCGAGGTGCGGCGTCACCCGCTGCTCACGCCGGACGAAGAGCACGCGCTCGCCGTCGAGTATTCGAAGACGCAGGACGTGGACGTCGCGGCGCGGCTCGTCACCGCGAACCTCAGGCTCGTCGTGAAGCTCGCCTACGAGTACCGGCGCGCCTTCAAGAACATGATGGACCTCGTTCAAGAGGGGAACATCGGCTTGATGCAGGCCGTGAAGCGCTACGATCCGTACCGCGGCGTCAAGCTCTCGAGCTACGCCGCCTGGTGGATCCGCGCCTACATGCTGCGGTTCATCCTCAACAACTGGCGCCTCGTGAAGATCGGCACGACGCAGGCCCAGCGCAAGCTCTTCTTCAACCTGAGCAAGGAGAAGGCGAAGCTCAAGGCGATGGGAATCGAGCCGAGCAGCGCGGAGATCGCCAAGCGCCTCGAGGTGCCCGAAGCGGACGTCGTCGAGATGGACCGCCGCCTCGCGCGCGCCGATGCGTCGCTCGACACGCCGGTGCAAAGCAGCGACGGGCGCGCCACGACGCGGCTCGAGCTACTTCCCGGCAGCGGTGACACGCCCGAGCTCGCGACCGAGAGCGCGGAGATGGAGCAGCTCCTTCACCAGCAGCTCGACGCGTTCAGAAAGACGTTGAGCGGCAAGGACGTGCTCATCTTCGACAAGCGACTGGTCGCGGACGAGCCGCTCACGTTGCAAGAGCTCGGCGACCAGTTCGGGGTCTCGCGCGAGCGAGTCCGCCAGCTCGAGGCTCGCATCACCGGGCGGCTGCGCGAGCACCTGAAGAAGACGCTCGGCGACGCCGTGGGCGTCGGCTAACGTCCGCCGCCGTTGCGGCCGAGAGCATGCCGACGCTCTACGTGGTGGCGACGCCGATCGGCAACCTCGGCGATCTCACGCCGCGCGCGCGGGAGGCGCTCGCCGCCGCGAGCCGCATCTTCGCCGAGGATACGCGCCGCACACGCGCCCTGCTCGCGTACGCGGGGATCGGCGGGAAGCCCGTGGTGCGCGTCGATGCCCACGCCGGGCCCGAGCGCGTGGCGCGCCTCGTCGCCGAGCTCGAAGGGCCCGACGCCGTCGCGCTCGTGACGGACGCGGGCGTGCCGGGCGTGAGCGATCCCGGCGCGGCGCTCGTGCGAGCGGCGGCGGAGCACGGCGTGCGCGTGGTGCCCATCCCCGGACCGAGCGCGCTCACGGCTGCGATCGCCGCGTCCGGCCTCGTCGAAGGACCGTTCAGCTTCCTCGCGTTCTTGCCGCGCCAGGGGAAGAAGCGACGGCTCGCGCTCGAGCGCATCGCGAAGGCGAGTGAAGCGCTCGTGCTGTTCGAGTCACCGCAGCGCATCGCGGACACGCTGCGCGAGCTCGCCGAGGCGTGTCCCGCGCGCCGAGCGGCGCTCTGTCGCGAGCTCACGAAGCTCCACGAGGAGATCCTGTACGGAACGCTGACGGAGCTCGCGGCGCTCGAGCGCGACTGGCTCGGCGAGATCACGCTCGTGCTCGGCGCGGAGGAGGAGCGCGTCGCCGAGGCAGAGCCCGAGCCCGAGGAGCTCGACGCCGAGATCCAGAGCCGCCTCGCTAAAGGCGCCCACCCGAAGGATCTGGCGACGGAGCTCGCCGTGCGGCTCGGCGTGCCGCGGCGCACCGCGTACGCGCGCGTGCTCGCGGTGCGGGGCACTGCGTGAGCCGCCGCACGTCGCGCGAAAGAGCCTTCACGGCGGGAACCTTCGCGCTCGGTGCCGGCCTCGCGCTCTCGGGAGCGAGCCGTGCCGCGCGCGCGACGTACTCGATCGTGGCGGCGGACACGCGCACGCACCGCACGGGCGGCGCGGGCACCTCCTGCCTCGAGGGGCAAGACGTGTTCATCATTCACGGGGTCGTGCCGGGTATCGGTACGATTCACGCGCAAGCGACGTACAACGCGGCGGCGCGCGAGCGCGGCGTCGAGCTCCTGCGCGCCGGGGAAACGCCGCGCGACATCGTCGCGGCGCTCACGCTGCCGAGCTTCGACGCGAGCGCGAGCTTTCGGCAGTACGGCGTCGTGACCACGCTCGGAGACGTCGCGGCCTACACCGGCGCGGACGACGGCACGTTCGCCGGCGATCGTCAGGGCACGGTCGGCACGCTCGCGTACTCGGTGCAGGGCAACATCCTCACGAGTCGCGCCGTGATCGACCACGCCGCCGACGCCTTCGAAGCCGCGGGCTGCGATCTGCCGGAGCGCTTGATGCGCGCCCTCGAAGCGGGCGCCCTGTCCGGCGAAGGCGATCGGCGCTGCACGACGACGCGCGGGATTCCGTCCGACTCCGCGTTCCTGCGCGTGAGCGCGGGCGACGGGGATGACGACCCGTACCTCGACTTGCGCGTGCCCACGTCGGGGGACGACAGCCCGCTCGTCGGCCTGCGGGCACAGCTCGACCGATGGCGAGCGGAGCACCCGTGTGGCGAGGCAAAAAGCGGCGCCGGCGGGGGCCCCGTGGGCGACGGGCCGAAACCCTCGGACGGCGGCTGCGGCTGCCACCTGCCGCGCGGCCGAACCGGTACGGCGCCGCTCGGATGGCTCGCGTTCACCCTGGGTTCGCTCGCTGCTCGGCGGCGAAGGCCGTACGTCCGGCGCGTTCCGGGCGCCCTTTCGCGCCAGTAGTGCTAAAAGCCCGCCCGTGTTCGAGGCGCTGACCAAGGGCTTTCGCGAAGCTCAAAATCGCCTGGCTGGGCTCACCGAGCTCAGCGAGAAAAATGTGCAGGCCGCCCTGCGCGAGGTGCGCACGTCGCTGCTCGAGGCGGACGTCGAGCTCGGCGTCGTCAAGCGCTTCCTCGAAGAGGTCGAGAAGAAGGCACTAGGCACCACCGTCCAGACCCGCGTCCGCCACGGCGGCGAGACCCACAAGGTCAGCGCGGGCGAGCAGTTCGTGAAGGTCTGCCACGACGAGCTCGTCTCGATGATGAGCTTCGAGGGCGACCCCATCAAGCTCGCCGCGACCGGGCGCACCGGCGTGATGATGGTGGGCCTGCAGGGCTCCGGCAAGACGACGACCGCGGCGAAGATCGCGCGCTGGCTCGACAAGCAGGGGAAGAAGCCGCTGCTCGTCGCCGCCGACATGCAGCGCCCGGCCGCCGTCGAGCAGCTCCAGGTGCTCGGCGGTCAGCTCTCCGTCCCCGTCTTCAACCTGCCCGGACAATCGCCGCTCGAGATCTGCCGCGCCGCACCCGCCGAAGCGGCACGCCTCGGTTGCGACGTGATCGTGTACGACACCGCCGGCCGCCTCGCGATCGACGAGCCCTTGATGCAGGAGCTCTCCGCGATCCAGGCGGCGGTCAGCCCCGAGAACGTGCTGCTCGTGGTCGACGCGATGATCGGCCAGGACGCCGTCAAAACGGCCAAGAGCTTCAATGAGCGGCTCGGCATCAGCGGCGTCGTGCTCACCAAGCTCGACGGCGACGCGCGCGGCGGCGCCGCGCTCAGCGTGAAGGAAGTCACGGGGGCGCCGATCGTCTTCGCCGGCATGGGCGAGACGACCGACAAGCTCGAGCCGTTCCGGGCCGAGGGCATGGCGAGCCGCGTGCTCGGCATGGGCGACGTCGTCGGGCTGATCCAGGACTTCGAAGCCGTCGTCGACGAGAAGCAGGCCGAGAAGGACGCCGCTCGCATGATGAGCGGCGAGTTCACGCTCGACGACTTCTTGAATCAGGTCCGCATGTTGCAGAAGATGGGCTCGCTCTCGGACCTCGTGGACAAGATCCCGGGGCTCTCTGGCATGGTGCCGCCCGGCGCCGCGCAGCAGCTCGACGATCGCGAGCTCGTGCGCATCGAAGCGATGATTCAATCGATGACGCTCGACGAGCGCGGCGACCCGCAGGTGCTCGTGCGCGAGCCGTCCCGCGTGAAGCGCATCTCGAAGGGCTCGGGGCAGCCGCCCGAAGGCGTGAGCGAGCTCGTCCAGAAGTTTTTGTTCATGCGCCAGATGATGGGCGGCTTCGGCCAGAACCTCGGGATGATGGGCAATATCCCGGGGCTCCGGAACCTCGCCATGGCGCGCCAGGCGCAGAAGGCCATGAAGGGCGGCGGCTTCCCCGGCATGCCCGGCATGGGCTTCCCCGGCATGCCCGGCATGGGTTTCCCGGGCATGGGTGGCATGCCCGGCATGGCGGCCGAGGCACCGAAGATGCGCGTCCTCTCGAAGTCGGAGAAGAACGCGAAGAAGAACCAACGCAAGCGCGAGCGTGATGCGCGCAAGAAAGGCAAGAAGCGATGAGGTCGTTGCTTTGGTCGTCCCTCTTCCTTGCGTGGACCGCGAGTGGCTGCGCTAGCCCCGCCGCTCAGCCGGCAGAGGCCGATGCCTCCCTCAGCGCGTACGTGCTGGATGCGGTGCCGACGGACGTGCAAAACCGCACGCTGGTCGACTTCGGCGGCGCGGTGCACCTCGTGGGCTACGACCTCAGCCCCGCGGACAAAGCGGCGCCCGGCTCGACGCTACACCTCAAGCTCTACTGGCGCTCCGTGAAGAAGCTGAGCCCCGGCTGGTCGCTCTTCACGCACGTCGTCTCCGCCGACGCACCGAAGCCGTACGCGTTCGACAACGTCGGCGCGCTGCGCGAAGCGACGCCGGATCCGGCGCTCGGCACCAAGCAGAAGCTCTCGCCCAGCGACTTCGTCCCGGGCAAGGTCTACGTGGACGAGCAGGACATCGTGGTGCCGCAGCAGATCGCGGCTCCCGAGGTCACGCTCGCCGTCGGCATCGGCCGCGAGGCCGTCCAGCTCACTGGTAAGGAAATCGAACGGTTGGCGGGGTCGCGCCTCGAAATTCTGAGTGGGATCTCCGACGGTCAGGACCGCGCCGTCATCGCGCGGCTTGCAACGGGCGTTGTACCGGGACAAAAGAACGACCCGCGTGGTGAGCGGCGCCGTCCGGGCGACCGACGACCAGGCCCTCCGGGGGCCGGTCGCGATCGTCCTGGCCGACCGAGCTTGCCGACACTCATGCCCGGCCGTCCGACGCCCAGGCCCGAGGGCACCGCCTTGAAGGAGAAGCCATGACCGCCCGTTTGCCGATTGCCTTACTTGCGCTGACCCTCGCCTTCGGTTGCTCGAAGAAGAAAGCGCCGCCCATCAGCGCGGAGGAGCGCAGGCAGCGAGTCGCGCAGTACATCCTCGACGCGGCGCCGGAGATCCCGAACAAGCTCGACACGGTGTTCGGCGAGAAGCTCAAGCTGCTCGGCTACAGCGTCGAGCCGACGAGCGGCCCGTACAAGAAGGGCCAGACCGTCAAGGTCACCTTCTACTGGCAGCCGACCAGCAAGCTCCCCGGCGGGTACAAGCTCGTGACGCAGGTGCTCGACGGCTCGGGCGAGAGGCTCGTCACCATCGATCGCAACGCGCCCCTGCGCCCGAACAGCAAGGACCGGAGCAGCGGCCTCGACCTCGGCCAGTGGGAGCCGAACAAGGTCTACGTGGATCCGCAAACGTTCCACGTGCCGAAGACGAAGTCCGACACGCTGCAGATCGTCGCGGGCGTCTCGAAGAAGGACAACAACCTGCCCGTCACGACGGGAGCGAAAGACAGCTCCGAGCGCGTGGTCGTCACGTCGCTGAAGGTCAAGGCGGACAGCAAGAGCCACAAGCTGCCGAGCGTCAGCGTCGACAAGCTCGAAGCCAAAGTGAAGCTCACCATCGACGGCAAGCTCGAGGAGCCGGCCTGGGAAACGGCCACGACGTTCGGCCCGTTCGTGGACGTGACGACCGGCAAGCCGAACGACAAGTCGCCGGTCGGCGGCTCGGCGCGGATGCTGTGGGACGACACGAACCTCTACGTCGCGTTCCAGGTGACCGACGCGGACATCACGGGCGGCTTGCCGAAGACGGCGAAGGACCCGCACCTCTGGACCAAGGACACGGTCGAGCTGATGATCGACCCCGACGGCGACGGCGACAACGAGGACTACTACGAGATCCAGATCGGTCCGCAAAACCTCGTCTTCGATTCGCAGTACGACAAATACAACGAGCCGAAGACGGAGCCCGACGGGCCCTTCGGACACGAGGACTGGTCGTCGAAGCTGAAGAGCGCGGTCGTGCTCGACGGCACGATCGACAAGGCCGACGACGCCGACAAGGGCTACACGGTCGAGGCGCAGATCCCGTGGAAGAGCTTCTCGAAAGCGAAGACCGTCCCGCCGGCGCTCGGCGACACCTGGCGCATGAACCTCTACGCGATGCAGGACAACGGCGGCGTCGCGTGGTCGCCCATCCTCGGCCAGGGCAACTTCCACAAGGCTTCGCGCTTCGGGAAGGTGCGTTTCACCGCCAAGGGCTGGACGCCGGAAGTGGCCGACGGCGGCGCACCCGACGGCGCGGCAGCGCCCGCACCGAGCGGCAGCGCCGCGGCAGCGCCACCCGGCGCTTCGGGAGGCGTCGCAACGCCCATGCCGAAGACGGTCGCGAGCAGCCTTAAGCCCTCGGGAGCTCGCCCGGTCGGATCCGCGCCGGCGCCGTAAGCGCCGCAAGTAAGGCTACGGCGTGGCGGGCGTCCACACGCCGTCGTCGAACGACGTGCAGTAGCCGATCGGGTCGGAGCTCTTCGTTCCCTCGTAGAAGCACTCGCGGAAGCGGTTGCCGAACGTGTACTCGCAACACCCGATGAGCTCGGGTGTCGTGGGGCACGGCTCGGTCGACCAGAGTCCCGAGTGTTCGAGACAGCCGTTCTTCTGGTCCGCGATGCTGCGGGGTGAGCCGGTCGCTTCGATGCACGACCCGTACTCCTCGCGCAGATCGCAGGTGCCGTAACCGCCCGTTCCTCCCCCGCCGTCGTCATCGTCGTCACCGCCACCACACGCGGCGAGCACCAGCGCCCCGACACCGAGCACGACGAGCGACCGCAGCCGAGTCATGGGTCGACAGTAATACGAGGGCGCCCGGGCACGGGAACGGCAATGATTTCGCCCCTGCCTTTGAGCAACGTGGAGCCGGAGTTCGATGCCGACCCGTTACCGGAGAAGTCGACGCCCCGCGGGCGTGCGGTCACCGTTTACACGGTTTGTACCTTCGAATCGTCCTCGACATCTTCTTCGGCGTCTTCTTCGAACCTTCTTGACGTGATCTTCGAAGGACGCAGTGGCGCACGCACGGACCTGCTTCGCGGCGCTGCTCGAACACTTGGCTGAGGTCGACGCGCGCGGCCTTCATCGCACGCGCGCGTGCTCGAGCCTCTATACCTACTGCATCTACGAGCTGCGCTTCTCCGAGGACGCTGCCGCTCGCCGTTCCGCCGCCGCAAAGCTCGTTCGTCGCTTTCCCGCGATTCTCGGCGCCGTCGCCGCTGGCGAGATCCACCTGACCGGTCTCCTCATGCTCGGTCCGCATCTCACGGAGGAGAATCACGCCGAAGTCCTCGGGCGCGCCAAGTTCCGCACTAAGAAGGAAATCGCCACCTTGGTGCGACGTTTGGCGCCGCTGCCGCTGGTGCCCGATCGCGTGGAGCCTCTCGGGCCGGCACCGCTCGGAACACCGCGCGAGCCGAGCTGGGCAGAGTTCGTCGAGTCGCTGTGTCCGCCCGTGCGGACGTTGCCCGCTGGCGAGCGACCCTCCGATTGGGTGGATGAGTCCGAGCGCGCCCAGGTGCCGAAGGAAGGTGGCGCTCAATTCATGGTTGCCGCGATGGCCGAGACGGCTGAGATCGCCGCGCCGGCGCGGTTCGATGAGCAGCCACCGCTCTATCAAATGCAGTTCACGACCACTGCCGAGCATGCCGAGCTTCTCGAGCGCGCTAAGGCACTCTTGTCGCACCGTTCACCGAAGATCAGCCTCGGGGACGTCCATCTGCAAGCCATGAGGCTCCTCGTGGAGGCGCTGGAAAAGCAGCGCTACGGCTCGAAAGAGGAACCTAACACCGCGTCCGGGCGCTCGAGAACAGACGGACGCGAGGAGCCGACGAAGAGCTCACGAGCACGCGATGAGGGGAACGAGCCGCGCCGGCGCGGTAGATACGTCCCGGCGAAACTCCGCCGCGCTGTCTTCGAGCGCGACGAGCGCCAGT
>DASUGE010000581.1:0-7443 GCA_036274215.1 Polyangiaceae bacterium
GCGGCGATTTCGGAGCACGTCCGCGCGTGCGCCACGGCGTCCTTCGAAAATGACGTCAAGATGATTCGAACGTAAAAACCGGTAATCGGTGACTGATCCTGACGCGGAAGCGAAATCCTCGGATAGGGACCCCGCGGTCTGAGAGGAGGCGCACCGCCCTGCCGGGCTCGCCGTTTTCGGGGACTATCGCCCACGCCCCGAAGCTCTCCTGATCGAGCGACTCGGTGTCGGCTCCGGCGAGATCTCGCGCACACGTACAGTCCGGTGAGCTTCGTCGGACTACCCTTCACGGTCGTCTCGGCGCTCGGCGCTATCGCCTTCGTTCAGAGCTCAATTCGCCTGCACGCCGCGACTTTTCCCTTCGACGATTGAGTAGGGATGCCCCATGTTGATGGCATTCAGGTCGGCTCCAGAGGGGAGCCGTTGGGAGGTCTTCCGTATGCGTGCTTGCTCATGGTCCATGGGTCTTGGCTTGCTGGTGTGTTTGGCGAGCGCCGGTTGCGCGCAAGACAGCTTGGGCGATCCGACGGGGGCGACCTGTCCGCCCAACTCCACGCTCAGCTACGAGAGCTTCGGCAAGCCGTTCTTCCAGGCGAATTGCCTCGAATGTCACGCCAGTAAGGAATCCCCCCATTTCAACACGTTGGAAGAGATCCAGGGGGCGAAGGACGAGATCGACCGCGCCGCCGCCTCCGGCCCGAACGCCACGAACACGTACATGCCGGATGAGGGCGATCTCTCCGACGACGACCGCAAGAAGCTCGGCGAGTGGCTCGCCTGCGGCCCGAAGTAGACGCTGTCGGGCGGCTGTGCCGCTAGAACGCGTCTCACGACCTTGCCGACGAGATGAGTTTCAGCGCTCAGGTCCCGCGGATTGCCCGCTGCCCGAGCAGCGTGAGCCCGAAGCAGCCCACAGAGAGCAGAGCGAGGACGAGACCTTCGCGGCTCGCGGCGAATACCGCATCGACCAGCGAAATTCCCGCGATCAGCGACACCACGGCGCGACCGATGTTGCGCCCGCCTTGGCGAGCGAAGCCGAGTGAGCGGTAAGACCAGACGATCGAGACGAGCGCAAGCACGAGCATCGGCACGCCCGCATGCACGCGGGCAATCGGCTGGGCGAGCGCGAGCGCGACGGGCGAGAACACGAACAGGCTCGGCCAGATGCGCCCGACCGCCGACGCATTCTCGAACCGAGCCACGTGCGTGAGTCCGACCACGTAGAGGAGCAGTGTCAGCGCCGCGAGCCCGACGCCGTAGTCGAGCGTCTCCGCCACGCTTGCGGCGCCAATCACGTACAGGCCCGCGCGGCAGAGCCCCATCACGAGCGGCGACCAGGCGAGCCCCTTGTGCCAGCGGTCGTAGACGATGACGCACGTCGCCGTCACCCAGCCTGCGATCGGCAAGAGCGCTCCCGACGGCGCGAGCCCGCCGAGCGCCGAGACGGCGAGCAGCGCCTCCCCCGCCGCGAGCATGCCGAGGCCGAGCCCGAGGACGGTGGTTCGCTCGGCGCGCCCCGACGGAATCGGTCGCTCCGGTCGCTCCTTCGCGTCGAGCGTGGCGTCGAAAGCGTCGTTCAAGAACATGCCACCGACGTAAAACAGCGAGCCCGAGAGCACGGCGAGCGCAAGCGGCAGCGGACGGAGGCGTTCGCCCGTGAGCGCCGCGCCGCACAGCACGTTCGAGAACACGGTCGGCAGATTCGAAACGCGCCCGAGCTCGAGCAGCGTGCGTGCCTTCACGTGTCGTCTCGCGAGCTACGTCGCGCGAGCATGCCGAGGGTCCACGCGAGCTCCCGCGCCACGGCTTGCGTGACCGAGCCGACGCGGTACTCTTGAGGGAGCACGTCGAAGGTGTACGTCTCGACCTCGAGGTGCGGCGCGAGCTCGGGGGCCTCGCTGATGAGCTCGATGAGCTCGTCCTGCGTGCTCGAGAAGGGGCCGAGCCGCGACTCGAAGAGCGGCACGTGGAAGTGAACGCGCCACTCTGCGCCCTCGCCGAGGTCTTGGGCGGCCGCGAGCGCCGCCGGCAGGTCGACGAAATGAGCCAATTCTCCGCGCCCGGGGGTCTTCACGACCGTCTGGTGCAGGTACACACCGTCGTCGAACGCCTTCAGGGCCTCGAGCGCGGCGGCGTCGGGGTTCGTCAGCTTGAGACCCGTGCTGAGTTGGATTTTTGGCACGGCGATGCCTGCGGCGAGGAGCGTCGCGAGCGACTCCTTGGGTCGCTCGAACTCGACTGACCCATGGCATGCGTCCAGGCAGATCCCGACGTGACGGCGCAGAATGTCTTCGGTCTGGTCCGCGTCGAGCCCGATCAGGCGCCCGAGCTCGGCGCGCGCTTCCCGGCTCCACAGCTCCTCCTCGAAAAATCGCACGACCTCCGAGGTTGTCTCGAGAAAGCACGCCGGCTCGGGCTCGAGCGCGAGGGCGATCGTCTTGCCCGTTTGCCGCTCGAGGAGCACGAGATCGGCGGCCGAGCGAACGATGTTCAACGCGAGCTTGCGGCCCGCGTCGGGGGCGGCAGCGCGGGCCGCGAAGGCGCCCGGCACCGTGCTGATGCTGCCGCGCATGCCCTCGGGCAGGAGCGCGGCGAGCACCTTGGCGAGGGAGTGGGTGTAGCTGACGCGGAGGTCCTCGAGCCAATCGGGGAGGTACACGCGCTCCTTCACGCGGGTCGAGTGGAAGGCGCCGTAAGGAAACCCGTTGAGCGTGAACACGTAGAGCCCCTCGCGCGCGAGCAAGGCGCGAAGCTCGTCGATGGCGAAGGGCGCCTCGAGCTCGCTCGCGGCCTGCGCGGCGAGCCTGAGCCCGACGCCGAAGTCCGCCTTGGGCGAGACACGCTGCTTGATCTCGGGGACGAAGTAGGTGAGGGCGTTCCGCACGTCGGCGAGCGACTCGCCCGGATGAATGTTCGTGCAGTAGGTGAGGTGAGCCCCGCGGGGCTCCAGCACCTTCACGGCTCCCCCGCCCGTTCGACGAGCCAGCCAATCGCCGCTTCGACGCCGGCAAGGTCGATGTCCGAGACCTCGCGCGCGCGCCCGATGCCCTCGAGCAGCGTGATCGACAACGCGCCACCGAGGTGCTCGCGAAACTCTTCGAGCCCGGCGATGAGCGCGAGCTTGCCGCCCTGCCGCTCCTCCAGCGCCGGGTGGTAGCGAGGCAGCCCGAGCGCCGCGAGGAGGTTCTCGAGCCGCGCGAGCTCGGTCGAGTCGAGCAGGCCTTGCTGCTCGGCGTAGCGCGCGTCGAGCAACATGCCGATCGCGACGGCTTCGCCGTGACGGAGCTCGTGCCCGGTCAAAAGCTCGAGCTTGTGTGCCGCCCAGTGGCCGTAGTCGAGCGGGCGCGCGCTGCCGGCCTCGAACGGATCCCCGCCGCTCGCGATGTGCGCGAGGTGCAGGGTCGCGCAGCGCCGGACCAGCGTCGCCACTTGCTCTGGATCCGCCTCGGAGAGCCCGGGGGCGTTCTCCTCGAGCCAGAGGAAGAGCGCGGGATCGCGGATCAGCGCGACTTTCACCGCTTCGGCCATGCCGGCGCGGGCGTCACGGAGCGGCAGCGTCGCGAGCAGGTCGAAGTCGTCGATGACGGCGAAGGGCGGCGCGAAGGTGCCGAC
The DNA here is from genome assembly GCA_036274215.1 of Polyangiaceae bacterium. Lineage (GTDB taxonomy): Bacteria > Myxococcota_A > Polyangia > Polyangiales > Polyangiaceae > PMG-095. Next base: position 3,613 of record DASUGE010000581.1, read on the forward strand.
GAAGTTCTTCGCCGAGAAGCCGTTGATGCCGTTCTTCACGCCGACGCCGCCGTCGCACTGGGCGAGGACGGTGCTCGGCATGCGCACGGTGCGGAGGCCCCGGTGCGCCGTCGCCGCGGCGTAGCCCGCCGCGTCGAGCACGGCCCCGCCGCCGATGACGACGACCGAAGCATGTCGATCGAGCCGCGCACGTGCGAGCTCGGCATGCAGCGCGGTGACGAGCGCCGGGTCGTTCTTCGCTTGCTCGCCGCCCGGCATCACGAACGGATCGGCGCGGAGCTCGAGCGAAGCCTCGTGCGCGGCGGCGTAGCGCGTGACCTCGTCGTAGAGCTCGGCGCGTGCAAAAGCGAGCCCACCGTCGAGCACGACGAACACGGGGTGCCGGCGCGCGGGCTCCCGGCGCGAGATGGCCCAGGCGAGCGTTTGCTCTTCTGGATCGAGCGCACCGCGCACGAACGCCACCGGGTATTCGAACTCGACGCTGAAGCGCTCGAGGTGATGGTTCGTGGGGACGAAGTTGCTCATCCTGGCCGGCGGCGGAGCCTAGATCAAATCTCGGAACGCGCCGCAACACCCTGGTCGGTGGACGGCGCCTTACTCCATGACCCCGTGCTAGGCTTCGTCAAGCCATGGCCTTGTCACCGACCCTCGAAACCTGGCTCCGGTCGTTCCTCGGCGCTCACGGCGCAGCCGCCGGTACCGTGCACGAGCGAGAGGGGGACACCCTGTTCCTCCGGGCCGCCGTCAACATCCCGCCGCCGGTCGTGCGCGTGACGGAAATGATCCCCAAGGGCAAAGGCATGGCGGGGCTCGCCTGGGAGCGCAATCGTTCGGTCGCGACCTGCAACATCAAGACGGACGAGTCGGGCGACGTGCGCCCGGGCGCGAAGGCCGTCGACGCCCAGGCGGCGCTTGCGATTCCCGTGCGCGGGGCCGACGGCGAAGTGCGCGCGGTCGTCGGAATCGCGTTCATGGGCGAGCGGGATTTCCCGGAAGCGGAGCTCGCGGAGTTCGAGCGACTCGCGGCGGCGCTCCCGGCTTCGAGCTAGTCTTCGCCAGCAACCTCCAGTCGTCGACGAATTCCGTCGACTCGGTGCACGCGCCTCGCCGGCGAGTTGATGCCCCCGCGTGGGTACGGCAGAGTACGGCCCGCGCTCCGCCTCCGGCCTCCGCGCGGGTGCAGCGGGTGCCCGCCAAGCGCGGGCGTTGCCGGCGCGGGGGCACGACGGCGTCGGGCGGTGACGTGGTGGGCGGTGACGTGGTGGGCGGCGGTGACGTGGTGGGGGGCGGCGACGCGCGGGACAGCGGTGACGTAGGACGGCGGTGAATGGCGTGGAAGCGAGGTCGTGGCCAGCCCCGCCGCAAGAGTACCTCGATAACTGCTGAGCTCTTCGGCCGGCGCGGTGCTCGACATCCGGGCTACGGGCTCGCTGGAGACGACAACGCGGCCCGTTGTTTACAACCGCCCGGATGTCCGAGCGGTGCGTCTTGGCGTTATTGGCGAACGAGCTCGCGGAGCGCTTGCCGGATGACCTGCTCGAGGGAAGAGACGGAATGCGGCATGCTTGCGAGAGCGCGCTTGGCTTCACTCTCGCGGAAGCCCATGCCGACGAGGGCTTGAAAGCCTTTCGCGCGCGTGTCGGCGACGACGGGAGCGACGGCGCGACCGTAGGGAGTGCCGTCGGCGTGGGTGAAGGAGAGTCCGGAAGAAGGCTTACCCGAGATGACGAGCGAGCCGCTGTGTGCGGCGCGGTGGTGTGCTCCGCAAAGCGTGAGGAGATTGTCCATCAGATGTTTCCCGCCTTCGCAGCGACGCTCGAGGTGATGCGGCTCCGTAAAGACCGCGTGCCGACAACCGGGGACGCGACATTTGCCACTGTCGCGGCGATGGACCGCGCGGCGCACTGCCGGCGGGATAGTTTGCGTCGCGCGGACCGGACTCTCGCCCACGTGCGCGAGAGCGTCGGCATTGTCGTCGGCGTCCAAGTGGGCGCGACCGTCGGTGTCGTTCTGAACGCCCACGGGGGCGTCGACGTGCCCGACGTGCTGAGCGTCGCACTCCGCCATCTCGAGGATTCCGGGACTGACTTCGATGAGCTCGCCCCGCCCCTGCTGCGTCGCCTGGCGGCAGCGCTCGCACACCATGAGCGCAATTTGATAGCTCGAGCGCCCCGGTTCCCTGTTGCCCTCGAGGGCCTGCCGGCAGAGCAGCAGGAAGGCTGCGTCTTCGTCGAGCGGCTCGCCCGCGTCGCGACGGATTTTCGCCATCGCTTCGCGGAAGGTCGCGAGCACCTCCCCTGAGAGCTCCAGGCGGAGCACGTGGCGCTTGAGCCGCGAGTCCGGAACGTCGTCAGGGAGACTTCCCGGACGATGCCCGCTGACGAGCTGCTCGACTTCGCGAACGGTCCGACCGCGGGCGGCTTCGAGCCATTCCTTCTCGGTAGACGGAATCGCGACGCGCGTGACTTCGCGTGCGACCGAGAAGTTGATGACGCCCGTCTGGAGCTGCCCCGCGGTTTCGGGCAGCTCCTCGAGCGCTTCGGCCACACGGAGCTTCTCCTGCGTGAGCTTGGTGCCGTAGCCGAAAAGTCGCTCGGTGTATTCCAGGAACGACGCGAAGCCGAGGCGAACATGCACTCCGGTGCGCCGTGCCGTGAGAAGCGCGCGTCCTTCCTCGAAGTCGAGCCCCGCTCGCTCGGTTGCAAGACGAACGAGCGCCTCATGTGCCTGACGCCATGCGGCGTTGTCACCCTTCAAGACCATGGCTGCTGACATGTCGAACCTCCCTGACCACGCGACGCACGGGCGTCGGAGTCTCCTCAGGTTGCTCTAACACGCAGATCTTCGGTCGCGCCCGTGCCCGACTGTCGTCGTTTTGCGCACCTAGACGAGAGCAAAGTCATCCAAACTCCGAAAGCGCGCCGTTGCCTCGACCTGGCGCAACGACGCAACATTCGCGGCGCAAGCGGCGTTGTGCGGCATTCGACCCCTTTAGCTCCGTCAAGCACATTCCGAATAAAATGCTCACGGTACGCCTGGCCTCGTCAGTAGCACCAAGTCACCCCACTCCAGGCGTCGGGGCGGTAGTAAACGACGTGCTGCGGTTCCGTCTCCCACGAGCGCATAGCCCCGAGACCGAGCACCGCGCCGCCTACCGCCTGCGTCTCGCCCCCGCCCACGGATAAATGGTGACAGCGACGCCGGGCTACTCGCACCACCGGGCCCGCGCGGCGACAGTGATGCGTCCGCGCGCACAACGCCGGCCCACGTGGGGGGCAACAACGACAAACGCAGGACCGTAACGCAGGCACTCCGGCATGACGAAGCCGACGAGGCGCGCCGACGTCGACGCCGCGAGCTCGATGTCGCGCCATGCGCCATTGCGGAAGAGGCTTTCGGGTAGTCCTCCGCACGTGCTGTGCGGCGCCATGGCGTGGCGCTGCTCGTGAGCGTTAGAAGGTACCGCTTGCGGTGAGCGTGAAGCCGTGGCGATCCACCGTGCCTCCCGGGGAGACGGAGACAGTTTGGGGCGCAGGCGCTGCCGGTACGCTCTCGAGCACCGAGCGCTGGCCGAGGACGGTGATGTCGAATACCGAAACGGCGACGGCGCCGAGGACGGCGCCCGGCTGGATGCCGTGCGCGCACGTGTCCTGCTCGCGGATGTCGCAGTGGCGAAACCGAGCGCCGAGCAGGCCGGTCGCATACGGCACCGCGATGCGTAACCCTTCGCTAATAGCGGCTTTGACTGGCGCTTTGTGAGCGAGGTGCGTGATGGGAGCGCCGAGATAGTAGACGGGGAGGGAGAGGGGCCAGTACGGCGTCGCGAAGTTC
>DASUGE010000582.1:0-2644 GCA_036274215.1 Polyangiaceae bacterium
ACACGCCGTCACCGCAGTAGTTCGGAACGGACGACGCGCCGCCCGTGCCCATGCCGATTGCCTCGGCGCAGCGATAGCCGTCGGCGCAATCGAGCTGCTCCTCGCAGGTCGCCGGCGCGCAGTACTTGTAGCCGGTACCGCAATCGAGCGGGCACGACACCGACGACTCTGCCGGCAGCTGACAGATCATGTCGCCGCAGTAGGACGGAAGCGGAACGCCTTGCCCTGTTCCGCCGGTCGAAGCGCCCGCTAAGGCTCCAGCGCCGCCCATGCCCATAGCAGTGCCCGCGACGCCGCCAGTGCTCGGGGCCGCGTCCGCAGCAGCGCCCGACGAGGCGCCACCGGTTCCCAGTGTTCCGCCGGTTCCCGTCTGCGCCACCTCGCACGCGAAGCCATGGCCACAGTCGGCATCGACCTCGCATTCGTTGATCGGTGCGGCCATCCCCATGCCTTGGGCGCGAGCGGTGCCGGCCGAAGCGACGAGGAGGACGAGAGCGAGACCGGTGCGGGGAAGCGACGTCAGACGGACCATGACCTCTCAGTGTAGCAAGCGGTGTGCCGGTAGAACCTATTTTTCAAGCCATTGATCTTATTGGATTTTCACTTCCATCACTCGGCTCAGACCGCGCCATTGTGTGCCAGCGCTCGTGCGGTCGCGGTGGGCACGCCATGGCTGGACGGGCACGCGCGCGGCCCCCTCACGAGAGCTGTACCCCCCTCTCGGGGTCGGCTACTCCGCTCTGTGGCGCATGCCCACGAAAGGAAGCGTTCTCGTCGTCACCTCGCCCGCGAGCGCCTCCCCCGTGCGCGAGGCACTCGCCGGCGAGTCCTTCGAGCTCGTGGCGACCGCCGCGGCTCAGGCGCTCGCAACGCTCGAGGACCGGGCCATCGATGCCGTCGTGCTCGAGCTGTCCGGCCAAGAGGCCACGACGGCGCTGCTCGGCTCCATTCAGGATCGCTGGCCGGGGCTCCCCGTGGTGCTCATCACGGACGATGCGTCACCCGAGCGGATCGCCGAGGTGGTCGGGCTCGGCGCGAGCGATCTCCTGCTACGGCCGTTCGCGCCGCCTCAGCTCCTCTTTGCCGTGCAGAAGGCGCTCGCCGCAGCCGAGAAGACCGCCGCCGCACCGCCGCCCCCGCGCGCGGAAACGGGCATCGTGTTCGGTCGCACACCGACCATGCAGGCGCTGCGCGAGCTGCTCGAGCAGGTGGCGCCGTCGGCCTCGACGGTGCTCGTGCGCGGCGAGAGCGGCACGGGGAAGGAGCTGGTCGCCCGCGCCCTTCATCGGCTGAGCCCGCGCGTGAGCCGGCCCTTCATCAAGATCGATTGCACGTCGCTCCCGGAGACGCTGATCGAGAGCGAGCTCTTCGGCTACGAGAAAGGCGCGTTCACGGGCGCTACCGCGCAGAAGCTCGGCCGCGTGCAGCTCGCCGATACGGGGACGCTGTTCCTCGACGAGGTGGGCGAGCTGCCGTTGCCCGTGCAGGCGAAGCTCCTCCGGTTGCTTCAGGATCGCGAGCTCGAGCGCCTCGGCGGCAAGCAGACGCTGCGCGTCGACGTGCGCGTCGTCGCGGCCACGCATCGCGACCTCGAGGGCATGGTGCAAAAGGGGGAGTTCCGTCAGGATCTTTTCTATCGCCTGAACGTGGTCCCGCTCTGGATCGCACCGCTCCGCGCGCGACGCGCCGATGTGCCCGAGCTCGCGACGTACTTCTGCGACGAGGTGGTGAAAGCGAGCGGCCGAGGACCGGTCACGCTCGGCGCGGATGCGCTGAAGCTCCTCGCGAGCCAGCGCTGGCCCGGAAACGCGCGGCAGCTGCAAAACTTCGTGGAGCGCCTCGTGGTGCTGTGTCGCACGGGCACGATCACGGAAGCGGACGTGAAAGGCGAGCTCGAGCGCCCGGTTCGCTTCGCGACCGAAACCGGCACGGTCGGCGCCGACGCTTCGGGTCCGCCTGAAGGCGACGCCAGCGCGGGCAGCGGTAGCCCCGCCGGGCTCGCGCTCGATGCGATCGTGAAGAGCGCCGAGCGGCAAGCCCTGGTGCGCGCGCTCGACCAAGCGGGCGGAAACCGGAGCGCGGCCGCACGCTTGCTCGGTGTCTCGCGCACGACGCTCTACACGAAGCTCGAAGAGTACGGGCTCCTCTGATACCCTTTACCTGATTGAGGCTCGGTCCGGGTTCCGTCGTGGCGGATCGCTACCGCCTGACTCGCCTGCTCGGCGAGGGCGGCATGGGGGACGTGTGGGAGGCCACGAACCTCCGCACGGGGCGCGCGGTCGCGATCAAGCGCCTCCGGATCGCGCCGGGCACCGACCTCGGCGACGCGGGGCGCGCGCGCTTCATGCTCGAGGCACAAACGGCGTGCGCGGTCGAGCACCCGAACGTCGTAGAGGTCCTCGATTTCGTCGAGTCCGGGGAGGAGCCGCCCATCATCGTGATGGAGCTTCTGCGCGGGGAAACGCTGGCCGCGCGCATCGAGCGCGAGCAGGCGCTCGGCGTCACGGAGACGGCGACGCTGCTCGTGCCCGTCGTCTCGGCCGTGGGCACGGCGCACGCACGCGGCATCGTGCATCGGGATCTCAAGCCCGCGAACATCTTCCTGCCGCAGAGTGGCGACCGGGCGATCGTGAAGGTGCTCGAC
>DASUGE010000583.1:0-3974 GCA_036274215.1 Polyangiaceae bacterium
GGTTCAGGTAGAAGCCCGCGGCGATGAACGCATAGCAGGGCACCTTCATGAGCAAGTAGCGACGCAGCACGTGCGGGTGACGGAGCCCAACGCGGTACACGTCCACTTGGTGATGGAGAAACGTGTGCAGCGTGTACTCGAGCCGCCCCATCTGACTCCCGTCGGCGCGCGTCCAATGCGACTCGTCCGGGTTCTCGAGCGGCGGCTGGTTCAAGTAGTTCTGATGGTGCCCGAGGTTATGGTGCAAAACCCACGTGTACGGACCGACGCCCGTCTGCACCGCCAGAACCAGGTCGTACGCTCGGTTCAGTAACCGCGACCGAAACACGTTCACGTGCTGGTGATGGTGATTGAACGCCGCGACGACGGTGCTCAGCGCCACCATCGGCGGCAGCAACCCCAACGCCAACCAAGGCGGCGCCCACAGGTACACCGCGACGTGCAGCGCAAAGGCTGCGAGCACCACGGTGAGCGGTCGCCAATCCGCGGAGTAGCGAAGCAAGCGGCGCCGGGACGAGCCTTCTCTCATGGGGGGCGCCCCCATAGCGCGACCGACGCCCGGTTTGCAGCGAAACCTCGCGAGCTCGCTCGTTTTTGCGGATCCCGACCCGAGACGCCCTACGGGGCGACAAGCTCGCACGTCGCGTTTTCGCGCAGGCTCGCCGTCGCGCTCGTCCCCACGAACGCCGCGTTTTCGCCCTTTCCCGTGAACCGCGCGACCCAATTCGCCTGAATCGGCGCCGACGGCTCCGCGCCGATTTCGACCGCCTCCAAGCAAACCCGCTCGGTGCTCCACCGGACAATCGCGCTCATCCCCAGCGCGTCACTCGAAGCACGGGCCCCCGCGACGTCAATCCACGGCGGCAGCGTCTGGATCAGCGCGCGGTAGCCGTCCCCCTTCGCGCACGCCGGACTCGTCGCCAGCTCGAGCGTCGCCCACGGCGCGAGCTCGACGGGCGGCCCGTCCGCGGTGAGCAACCACGCCGGAACATCTACGGTCGGCGGCTCGCTTCCGGAAGCCGCTCGCAGGATCGCGAGCTTGCCGTTCGGCCCAACGGCGACGGCGTCCGTGTTCGTCAGCAACTGAGCGCCCGGCGCGAAGAAGCTCATGCCCGGCCCTGATTCGAAACGAAAGCGCTCCGTCAACGGCACCTTCAGCACCGGTAGCTCGCGCCCGGTGTCCCAGAGCGTCGTTTCGCCGCTCCGCGCTCCACACGCGACGAACAGCGTGCCCCGCGCGTCGACGTAGCCCGAGTCGGCGCGGCACCCCGGACGCAACGGCAGGACTTTGCCCGTGTGCGACAGCCAGAACGAAAAATCCTGATCGACCAAGAGCGCACCGTCCGCACGCCCGGGAGCGGCCGCCAGCACCGGGCGCGCGCTGCCGGACCGACGCAAGCCGAGGAACTGCTCCTTTTCCTTCGGAGTGCGTGCTTTCAGGAAGCGTGTCCAAGCAGCGAGTGAGCCCGCCCCGCGTAGCGTGTGCCCCGCGGGGTCGAACGGTTCGACCACTTGCACCTCGAACGGCGTCTTTTTTTCGGCCAGCTGCTCGAGCGCGCCGCTCCCCGGCGTTCCGCCTAGCCGAACGACCGCGCGCGACCCGTAGGTCATGAGCGTGTCCTGCAAGAAGGCGTCGCCGTATTGAAGATTGGTCGACGTTTTCGCCGTTCGCGCCTGAGCGGTTCCCGTCTTTGCGGTTCCGGTCTTTGCGGCGCCGGCCGGTTCAGCTCCCAGCGTCAGAAGCGGTCGACCGGGTTTGCTCGCCGCACTCGTCACAGTGCACGTTAGCTTCGCCCGCGCCGGCTTGGGCCGCGGCGCTGGGACGACGAGCGCCGCCCCCGTTTCGCCCTGTCCCGCGCTCGCACCCGCGCGCCCTCCGGCTCCCTTGGCGGCCTCCCGCGCCCGCGGCGGATCCACCGGCCACCCCACCCTCACCCAATCGCCCAGCCCGGACTCGTGCCTGATCACGCAGCCCACGGCGGAGCACGTCGTCGAACGAGCCGTCGTACCCATGAACCGAGACTGGATCGGCTGCGGAGGATGCTCGGACTCGAACGGCGGTCGCGCGACCTCGACCCAGTGGTCCCCGTAATCCTTCGTTTGCCACAGCCGAGAATTCCCGTCATCCGCGAGAGCAAACGCTCCCGAGCTCGCAAGGCTCTTGAACGTCTTCGCCGGCACCGCCACGTGACCCTTCGCGTCCACCGACAGCGCCGAGGTCGCCGTGAACCCGCGCAGCGTCCCATCCTCGCGCACGACGAACGTCCGCGTCGCGTCGCGATTGAAATCCGCAGGCGCGATGCGCTCCGTCGGAGCATCGAACACCGTCACCCCACCGCTCGCCGCGTCGACGAGAGCAAGGCGCCGAGACTCGCGCGTTCCTCGGCTCTCGCTCACGATCGCAGCGACGCCGCCCTTGGCCTTGGGCACCCAGTAACGCACATCCCATTTGTCCCCGATTGCGGCCTGAATAGTCACCTCGGCCCAACTTGCCGCGGTCCCCGCCTGCCCCGTAGCCCGGTCGGCGGCGCGGCCCGCCGAACGCACGCAGGCAACCCCTTTTTCCCACTTTCCCGCGCAGCTCGCCCTCATGACGAGCTGCTCGTCACCGATCGCCATAGTCACTTCATGCTCGAACCGTTTCTCGACCTCCGGATGCTCACTCCGCGCACGAGAAACAATCGCAGTATCGAGCGGCCCATCGTTACCGAAGCAGCGAAACAGTCCGCCTTCCGCGAGCGACAGCGGCGCACAGCGGTTGCCCCACGGAACCTTCGGTACCGACACCGTCGCCTCGCCCGAGACGAGCTCCACCTCCGAGATCCCTCGCTCATCGACCGCGAGCGCGCGGGTGCCCGAGAGCGGCAGGCCCTGCGCAACGGCGAACTTGAAACGCTCCAGCACCGTCCGCTCGCGCACCTCGCCTTTCGCGCTCGCGAGCACCCGCCGCGCGAATCCTCCGTCCTTCTGCAGCCACGCCCCGACCTTGTCTGCGAGCACGAAGCCGACCTCGTGACCTTCCGTGGCGATGCCGTACGCGGTCTCGCCGAGCGCCGCTTTCATGTCCTGCCAGCTCCGCCCGCCGTCCACCGTCGCGAGCGCCCGCCCCACCGCATCGAACGCCAGGGCCCGCTCCGCATCGGCGGCCCCCATCTCGAGCGCACCATGCGGTGACAACGGCACCGGCCGCCCCGGCTCCAGCGCATACGCGTGCGGGGGCGCCTGCGGCGTGAACAACAGCAGCGAGCTCGGCCCAAACTCGACGCCGATCGCGTTCCCCTCAAGGGCCGCGATCGGCTCGAGCGGCCCGGCGAACGTCCGCGCGCGATAGAGCGCGTCACTCGTCCAAAAAACGAACCCGCCCCCGAGATGCTCCGGCACGGCCCCGCCGCTCATCAATTCGCCGCCCGGCGTCACCGCGCGCTCGAGCGCCCCATCCGCCCCCACCACGACGCGCGCCTCGCCCGCTCCTTCGAGCCCACCGACGTGCGTCGCGTCGACTTGCACGAGCCGCGTCCCGGCCGTTTCGGGCACGAACCGGTACACCGGCCCCGCGCTCGCCTCGTCCTGCGGATGCGCGGCCATCGCGGCGGGCTTCGGCCCGCGAGCAGTCGGCCCGCACGCCACACCGCAAACGACGACCAAGAGCCCACACCAACGCGCCATGCGCCCACGGCTACGGCGCCCCAGGCCGGCTGGCAAGACGGCCGTCAACCTCGCGGGATACAGCGCGGGGCGGCTCGCAAGTTGACGAGCGCCCACGCGAGGTTAGGCTGTTCGAACCCACACCCCTTCGGGGGCGATCGGTTTCGACGTGGGGACTGAAGGTTTGTCTGCGTGCAGAGGCACCCGACCCTTTCCAAAATCGGGCCGTACCAATTGCGAACGACAACGCAATCGCTCTCGCTGCCTAAAAAACAGTGAAAGCCGTCCAACCGCAAGATCGTCTTGGTAGCGGAAGGGCGTCATTACTA
>DASUGE010000584.1:0-2105 GCA_036274215.1 Polyangiaceae bacterium
CGTCAACCTCCCGGGACCACCCGAGCTCGGACCGGACGTGGTCGTCTGGGTCGGGGGCCCGGCGCATTCGTTCACGGAGGTCACTGCTGGCTCCGACGGCGCGAACGCGTGGGCACTCTTGCCCATCGAGCGGGACGCGACTCACTTCGGGCTCGCGACTGTGCCTCTCGGGAGCGAGCCGACCATGGACGCCCCGATCGCCTTTCTCGACTACCCGAACGGCATCGACCTCGCCCCTGTGGCGACGGCGCGGCTCTGCGGCAAGGCCTACATGGCGCTCGCTCGGCCCGCGGCAAGCGCCCCTCACTCACCCCAGGAGCTCGTCATCGCCCCGCTGGCCGGTGGAAGCACGGCGGTCTTGGCCAACGCAGCTGGCTTTGCGGCCGTTTCCCTGGCCGCCGCGCCGGGCGGGGGCCTCGTGACCTACGTCGCCGACGGCCGAACCTGGGCCCGCGGGCTCGAGTGCCCTTGAGCCGAAAGGGCGCCTCGCGCGTCTAACCAGGGATGCCGAGGTTGGGACGAGCTCTTCTGGTTTGTGGGCTTTTTTGTGCCGCCTGCGGTGCGGCGAGGTCGAGCGAGGCGCCCCCTCCGGGTGAGCCCGCGGGCACGATGGATAAGGAGCAGGCTCCGGCTCCCGCGCCACCGCCCGCTGCCGAGTCCGAGGCGGGCCTTTCGTCCGCAAAGGACGAAGACCGCGCGAGCTCGATCGAAGCAGCCATCGCCGAGTTCGATCGCGCGAGAATGGAGCTCTCGGGGCTCATTGGCCGTGAGATCGGCGGAGCTCAAGCGGCGGCGACAGCACCAGCTGCCGGAGCCGCCCCCACCCCCGCAGCACCCGAACCGGCGCGGGCCCAAGAAGCCGCTCCCTCGAAACCGTCGAGCCGAGCCGCTCCGCGTGACGACAAAGCGACCGCGGAGAAAAAGAGCGAAAACGGCTGCGTCAACGTGTGCCGCGCGCTCGACTCGCTCACCCGTTCGGCTGCCGCCGTCTGCCGGCTCGATGAAGGCGACCGCTGCAAGAAGGCGAGCTCGGTCGTCACTTCCGCCCAAGGCGACCCGAGCGTAAAAGCTTGCGGGTGCAAGCGCTGACGGTCGAGAACGCCGGCGCCTCGGTCGGGAGGCTTGCGCCGAGCCCGACGGGCCTCTTGCACCTCGGGCACGCGCGCACGTTTCTCATCGCCTACTGGCACGCGCGCTCGCGCGGCGGGCGGCTGCTTCTGCGCCTCGAAGATCTCGACGGGCCGCGTGCCACCCAAGCGTTCGCCGACGCGGCACTCCGCGATCTCGAGTGGCTCGGGCTCGACTGGGACGGCACTCCGAGCGTTCAGTCCGCGCACCTCGAGCGCTTCGAAGCCGCGCGGCGCGCCCTTTTCGAGCGGGGCAACGCGTACGCGTGCGTGTGCACGCGCGGAGAGCTCGCGACGGCGCAAAACGCGCCGCACGCCGGCGACAGCGAGCCGCGTTATCCCGGAACCTGCCGTGGCCGCTTCGCCTCGCTCGCAGAAGCCGAGATTGCGAGCGGCCGCGCCGCTGGTGCGCGGCTCGTCGTGCCCGAGGGGAGCATCGAAGTCGCGGATGACTTTGCGGGGACGCACACGTTCGATGTCGCGCGCGAAGTGGGTGACTTCTTGGTCGCGCGGCGCGGAGGCGCGCCTGCCTACCAGCTTGCCGTCACGGTGGACGACGCGGCTGAGGGTGTGACGGAGGTCGTGCGCGGCGATGATCTCCTACCGAGCGCGGCGCGCCAGTGGCACGTGCAGCGCGCCCTCGGTTTGCCGCATCCGCGCTGGGTGCATTTGCCGCTGGTGCTCGACGCGAAAGGGGAACGGCTCGCCAAGCGCGCCGACGCCCTGAGCCTCGACGCGCTCCGAGCACGCGGAGCAGACCCCCGGGCTATCGCGACTTGGGCCGGCGAAAGCGCGGGCATTCACACAGGAGAGCGGATGACCGCCGAGGAAATGACGCCCCTCTTCCGACTCGAGGCCGTTCCGAAGCATCCCGTCGCGACCGACGAGTCGCTCGTCGACCGCTTCACGAGAGCCTAGTACCCTGCCCCGACATGTCGTCCGCGGCGCAGGCGTCCGAGAAGCACACTCTGTTCGGGC
>DASUGE010000585.1:0-12930 GCA_036274215.1 Polyangiaceae bacterium
ACCAGCTCATCAGCCGTCACGGCACTTCCGCGGCGTGGCTCGCCACGAGCTCGTTCCCACGCCGTTCGACGGCGCCGATGCGTTACGAATCACTCGCACTGCGCGTCACCCATGCGCACCGCAAGTCACGGGTCGTTGCACCGTCTTTCCTCGCCGCCGGTCACGCCTCGTCTACGCTTCGCTCCCGCGCTTCGCTCCCGCGCTTCGCTCCCCGCGCTTCGCTCCCCTCCCGATCGCGCTTCACCGCCCGATTCCGTCGTGCCCCCGCGCCGGCGAAGCCGGCGCTTGGCGGGCACCTGCGCGCGCAGGCCGAAGGCCGAGCACGCAGGCCGTGCCGCGCCGTCCCCACGTGGGGGCAGCTATAGCTCCCGCCAATCACTCGCGAGTGTGCCACGCCGGAAATAGCCCGACTTCCGGAGCCCGTTGAGGGCGATGCGTTCGGCACGCCGCATCTCGTTCTAGAACTCGACCGTGACCGCCGGCTCTATCTTGCTCCTGGCAGTCGGTCTCGCGATGGACGCGACGGCCGTCGCCGCGGCGCGGGGCATGGCGGCGTCACGCATCCGCGCGCGCGATGCGCTGCTCGTCGCGGGACTGTTCGGTGGGTTCCAGGCGCTCATGCCGCTGCTTGGCTTTTTTATCGGCGCGCGGCTCGAGGCTTGGCTCGGCGGTTGGGATTATTGGGTGGCGTTCGCGCTGCTCGCGGGCGTCGGGCTCAAGATGCTGTGGGAGGCGCGGCATGGCGAGAGCGAAAGGAGCACGAACGGGCGCGATCCGTTCGGGTTCAAGGTGATGCTCGTGCTCGCCCTCGCGACCAGCATCGACGCCTGGGCCGTCGGGATCACGTTGCCGATCCTGGGCGCGCCGCTCGTGACGTCGCTGGTCGTCATCGGCGTCACGACGGCGGTTTTGAGCCTGCTCGGGCTCGGCGCCGGGCGACGGTTCGGGTCGGTGCTCGGACGGCGCCTGGATGTCTTCGGGGGGCTCGTGCTCGTGGGGATGGGACTGAAGCTTTTGCTCGAGCACCGGCGCTGACGAGATGGCCGAGGATCGCGCGGAGCGCCGCGAGCATCGGCTCGCCCACGCTCGCGAGGTGCGCCTTGTGGAGCCGCTTTACTGCAGCGTGTACTCGTAGAGCACGACGTTACCGAGGCCCATGAACGCGACGTGCACGCTGTTCGCAGATACGTCGATCCGGCCCCAGCCGGAGTTCGGCCACGACTGCGTGTAGCCGGTCTGCGCGTCGGAGAACGGCCAGATCGAGCCGGCGCTGCCAGGCAGCGTGTAGTGCGTGGCGTCGACGGTCATGTCGGTGAACACGTGGTCGTGACCGTAGAAGAAGATCTGCACGCCGTACGTCTGCATGAGCGCGTGCACGAGGTCTTGCTCGCCGACGTGGGCCGCGCGGCCTCCCCCGCGCCCGTACGCGGACTCGACGTCGTTGCCCGCGTCGCCCCCGACCGGGTGATGAATGAGGAGGAAGCGCCAGCGCGAGGTCGCGTGCTCGAGCGTCTGCCGGAGAAATTCGAGCTGCGCGTCGCCGAGCGTCCAGTCGTCGGCCAGGCCCGGGTCCCAGTCGAGCCGGTGGCAGGTCGGCGTGTAGGTGAACACGTTGAGCACCACGAAGAGCGCGTCGCCCCACGTGAACGCGTAGTAGTCCTCGAATGGGCTGCCGCCCGGATACGTCTCGGGATCCGGTCCCGGCAGGTAGAGCAGGCGCTGGCTGCGCGAGCGATCGATCTCCTCCAGCGTGTTGCAGCCGTTTTCGCTGTCCCAGCCGCCGATCACGGGGAAGTGCGACGCGTGCCCGAGCACGTCGCCGAACGACGCGCGGTAGTTCACGTAGGCGTCGCGCGTGAGCGAGCTCACGGGTGGTGGGTCGTTGAAGCCGTACTCGTGAAAGTCGAGGATGTCGCCGAGGTTCACGATGAAGTCGGGCTCGGCCGTCGCGATCTCGAGCCCCGTGCGGGAGAGCACGGATTCGTCGCCTTGATTGCTGTAGGCAAGATTGGAGCCGATGTGCGTATCGGAAACGATCGCGAAGGTGAAGGATGACCCGGGGGGGCGCGCCGTCGTGACGCTTCCCCGGTACGACACCCCGAGCACCTCGCCCGCGGCCGCGCCGATCTCGTATTCGTACAGCGTCCCCGGGTTCAGGCCGGTGATCGACCATTGGGCGAGATCCGGAGCCGGCACCGCCGGTGCGTGGAGCGCGCGCCAGGCGCTTTCGCCGGCTGCGCGTACGTGCATGCGCAAGACCGAGGGGTCGCCCCCGATCATGAGCGCGCTCAGCCCGAAGCCCGTCGCCGTCGGTGCGAACAGCAACGGAGGACCCGACAAGGTCGGTGCCGGCGGCGGCGGTGGCGGCGGCGGTGGCGGCTCGGACGTCGAGGAGGTCGTCGGTGTGCCGGTGGGCGCGTGCTCGATGGACTCACCACACGCACTAGCGGCGAGCGCGGCCACGATGAGCACGCGGCGCGCTCTGTCACCGGTCCTCGCACGCACAAGCATGCCCTTTGATTGTCACGAGCACGCCGCGCAGTCCAGACGCACCATCGGGGCGCGAAAGCTTCCGCAACGCTAGAACATCTGCCCGGCGAGCAGGTAGGCTCCGATCGGATTGGCGTCCGGCGACCATGCCACGTCCGCGCGCAGCACGAACGATTCGCCCGCCGTCACGCGCGCGCCGAGGCCCAAACCCAGCTTGAGACCGAGACCCGTGCCGTCGAGCTCCGGGGACGGTGGCAGCTTGGACCACACGCGCCCCGTGTCGGCGAAGGCCGTGACGCCGAAGACATTTTGCTTCTGCAACAGCCGAAAGCGAAAGAGCTCGCTCCTGAGCTCGAGGTTCGTGAACGCCTTGACGGTACCGTAGTAGCGGCCGGCCGGCACGCCGCGCAGGCCGCGACCGCCGCCCGTAGCCTCGGTCTCGTCGTAGCGGCTGAGCTCGAAAAACGGCGGCGTTCCCACGAGCCAATCGAGCACGCCGCGCGCCGCGAAGATCAAGCGGTGCGGGAGCAGTGTCACGTAGCCACGCAGCGCCAGATCGGCGCGGCCCCAGGCGTAAGGAATGCCGCTCGTGCCACCCGGCGAGACGTCGAAACGGAGCGTATGGTACTGGCCGTGGTGGGACGACACCTCGCTGTCGCGTGAATCCCAGCCGACACCGTACGAAAACTTCATCACGTCGAACTCGGGCGCGACGTGCAAGAGGTCCTTGGTCGCCGGATCGCCCGCCGCGAGATCGTCGGCGAGGTTCGAGCCCGGTTGGTACTCGATGACGTTGTGTGCCTCGCCCAAACCCCAGAGAACGAGGAAGTGCTTGCCCACGCGGTACGATACGTTGGCCGAAACGATCGAGTGACGGCGCTCGAACCGGTAGTAAATGTCTTCCGCCGAGCGTCCCGGATCGACGCCCGATGCGTTGCCGATGCCGTAATACCGGAGGTTCGGCTCGATGGTGTAACCGACCGTCGCCTCGAAACGGAGCGGACGCCCGAGGGCCCGCGGGACGACGAACGTCACGTACTGGTCGAAGTAGCCGAGCCGCGTTTGATCCGAGTCGAAGCGCCCCGTCAGCGCGCCAGCGCTCTCCAAACGCCAGACGTACGGGCTCACCCCCGGGCGGACCACCGCGAATGACGCGACGTAGCCCACGCCCAGGCCGACATCGCTGTCGCCGCCGATGACCGGGACCAACGTGAACTCGGTGTCGTCACCGGTGCCCGCGCGCTCGTCCTCGGCCTGCGCGGCGTGCGCGTAGAAGAGCGGCGCCGCAGCGACCACGAAGGCGAGCACGGTCCGGAGACGGCCGGTCGTGACGCGACGCACGCGGGGCAACGGTCGTGTGAGAAGGGCGGCTAGGACGCGAAGGATGCGATCACGTAGCGGGAAATGTGCCTCGCGTCATGTGCGTCGCCGCCGTCGCGGCGACGTAAGACCGACGAGCAGGACAAGCCGCACCGTGGCAGACGTGCGCGGACGGCATTGGGCGCCCCCATTTCGGCGGCGCTTCGAGGAAGGACGGCGAGAGCGGTCGGGTTCGCCGCGACCGGCGTTCCCCGCGCGAATTCAGACGGGAGTCACGGCCGGCGGCGGCAGCGACGGAGTCCGGTGCGATGCGGGAGCCGCCCCCGTGCCGGTCCCGGCGCTCGACTCGCTCGCGCCGACCAGGTCGCGCGCGAGCGCGAGGCCTTCGGCGAGCGTCGCGGCGAAGCGCACGTGCTCGTGGTGCACGGGCAGATTCGCCCTGTCGAACACGCTACGCGGCTGGGGCAGCGGACCCGCGAGCACCACCATCTTCTTCAACGAGCGCAAGCGCTTGATGGCGCTCTCGAGCGCGACGAAGCCGGTCGCGTCGATCGACGGTACGCCACCGAGCGCGAGCACGATCACGCGCGTGTCGGCACCGATGCTGCCGATGGCGCCCATCGCGTTCTGCGCGGCGCCGAAGAACAGCGGCCCGGCGATCTCGTAGAGTGCGACGCCTGGAACGAGCTCGTACTCCGACTCGCTGCGCGTGCCCTCGATCATGCGCGAGTGCGTGAGCTCCGCCGTGCGGCGCATGAACAAGAGCGCCGCGAGCACGACGCCGACGGACACGGCAATCACCATGTCGAACAGCACCGTGAGCACGTAGCAGAGCAAGAGCACCAGCACGTCGCTCTTGGGGGCAATCCGCACGACGTTCACGAAGTGGCGCACCTCCGACATGTTCCACGCCACCACGAGCAGAAGCCCGGCGAGCGCGGCCATCGGCACGTAAGCGACGAGCGGCGCGCAGGCGAGCACCGCCGACAGCACGAAGAGCGAGTGAACCACGGCGGCGAGCGGCGAGCGCGCGCCCGCCTTGATGCTCGTGGCCGTGCGCGCCAGGGCGCCCGTCGCGGCGATGCCGCCGAAAAACGGCACGATGATGTTGCCGAGACCGAGGCCCACGAGCTCCGCGTCGGGGTCGTGCTTCTTGCCGGTCATGCCGTCGGCGATGGTCGCCGACAGCAGCGACTCGATGGCGCCGAGCATCGCGATCGCGAACGCCGCCGACGCGAGATGATTCAGCGAACCGAGCGTGAGCCCGCCCATGCCCCACGGCAGTACGGGCAGCGGCGGCACCTGCGGGATCCCCGCCACGACGCGCCCGCCGACGACCGACTGAAAGCGCGACCCGATCGTGGCAACGTGGAACGCCGGCACGAACGCCGCGAGCGCCGCGCACACGATCGAAACGAAGCCAACCGCAATCAACGGCCCCGGAACACGCGCCACGAGCCGCGGCAGTTTGCGCGGAAGTGCGAGCAACAGCGCCAGGGTGACGAGCGTCGCGCACGCATCGAAGACCGACGCACCGTGGCGCGCCGACCAGAGCGCGTGCACCTTCTCGAGGTACGTCTCGGGCATGTGCGCCACGGGCAGCGCGAGCGCGTCCTTGATCTGCAGGGTGGCGATCACGGTGGCGATTCCCGCGGTAAAACCCGTCGTCACGGGATGCGGGATGAACTCGATCAAGCGCCCGAGCCGCGCGACCCCCATGCCGATGAGCAGAACGCCCGCCATGAGCCCCGCCGTGAGCAGCCCCGCCAGCCCTTCACGCGAAGCGATCGGCGCGAGGATCACGACGAACGCCGCGGTAGGCCCGGTGATCTGGAATTTCGAGCCGCCGGACAGTGCGACGACGATGCCGCCCACGATCGCGGTGTACAAACCGTGCTGGGGTGCGACACCGACCGCAATGGCGAGCGCCATCGAGAGCGGCAGCGCCACGATGCCAACCACGAGCCCCGCGAGCGCGTCGGCGCGCAGGTCGGCTTTGCTGTAACCCTGACTGAGCGTGCGGCGGAGGGCCGTCCCGAAGGGCACCCAGTGCGGGGTGGCGACACTTCGAGGAAAAAACGAGCTGAGGAAATTCCGGCGAGACAAAGCGAGGCGAAAGGCGGGAGGAGCAAGCGGTGTACCACTCGACAAACGGCCGCGTCTCACGGTGCTACGACAAACCGCGCGTTGTTCTGCCGTTCCAGGTTGCTAAATCGGCCATATTGGCGTAGCGTATCTGACGTTCATGCCTGTTCGGCGCCGAAGTGGCGGAGAGATTGAGCCGGTGATGGCGTCCGTCGCGATGCGGCGACTGGACCGCACGCTCCGAAGCCTCGCCGGCAAGGACGTTCCCATCTGCCTCGTCGGCGAGAGCGGAACCGGAAAGGAAGTGCTCGCGCGGCGCGTGCATCAGCTGTCTCTGCGCAGCGCGAGCCCGTTCGTGCCCATCAACTGCGCGGCGATCCCGGAGACACTGTTCGAGAGCGAGCTCTTCGGTCACGAGCGCGGCGCGTTCACCGGCGCCGACGAGCTGGCACGCGGCAAGGTCGAAGCCGCAGCCGGAGGCACGCTCTTCCTCGACGAGATCACCGAGCTGCCGCTCCCGATGCAGGCGAAGCTCCTGCGCTTCCTCGAGAGCTTTCTCTTCACGCGCGTGGGCGGCACGAAGAAGATCGAAGCGGACGTTCGCCTCGTGTGCGCGACGCTGCGACCGCTCGAGCAGGAAGTGAAGCGCGGCGCTTTCCGCGCGGATCTCTACTATCGCGTGCAGGGGATCACGCTCGCGATTCCGCCGCTCCGCGAACGCCGCGCCGACATCCCGCCGTTGATCGCCGCGCTCACGACCCATCTCTCGCGCCGGCACGGTGTCACGCCGCCGCTCGTCTCGCGCACGGCGGCGGCCGCGCTCCGAACCTACGATTGGCCCGGCAACATTCGCGAGCTCCGCAACGTCGTCGAGCAGCTCTGCTTGCTCCGGAGCGGCAAATCCGTACGCCTCGCCGACTTACCCGACGCGATTCGAGCCGCCACGAGCGCGACGCCGAGCGGCCCGGCAGCGCGGCCGCTCACGCTCGAGGTGCATCTCGATCGCCCCCTCGACGACACGATCGACGACGTGATCGAAGCAGCGCTTTCACTCGAAAACGGCAACCGTCTGCGCGCCGCGCGGCGCCTCAGAATCGGCGTGCGCACGATCCAGCGCCGGCTTTCGCGGGTCACCTAGCTACCGTCGGCCGAGCCCTTCGGGCTCAGGTGAGACCGGTGAGCGGACCGGTCTGGCCGGAGGGATCGCCGAAGGTCGTCAGGCTTTCGTCGCCCATGGCGTGCGCCATGGAGACGAGCATCTGATTGTTGTCCTTCTTCTTCCCGCCGCTCGCCGTGTAGTCGATGACGCCGGCCGGCTTGATCTTGCCGCCCGCCGAGCCCGCGAAGACGTACGGCAT
This sequence comes from Polyangiaceae bacterium, assembly GCA_036274215.1. Lineage (GTDB taxonomy): Bacteria > Myxococcota_A > Polyangia > Polyangiales > Polyangiaceae > PMG-095. The sequence continues at coordinate 7,254 of DASUGE010000585.1, forward strand.
CTGGGTGAGATCGTGCTGCGTGGACTCGCCGATCTCGGTGGCCCAGAGCACGATGCAGTTGTCGAGCAGCGTGCCGTCGCCTTCCTGGTAGGAGTCGAGCTTGCCGAGGAAATAGGCGAACTGCTGCGCGTACCAGGTCTGGATCGCGTTGTAGGCGTCGTAGTTCGTCCCGCTCGAGGCGAAGTCGTGCGAGATGGCGTGGTGGTTGCCCTGAATGTTGTTCAGGAACTGGAAGAGGTGCTCGCTCTCCGAGTACGACCACTGGAACGTGAGGATGCGCGTCATGTCGCAGGCGAGGGCCGCCGCCGCCATGTCCATCTGCATCTGGCCGGCCTGCGCGTACTGGTCGTCGACCTTGAGGTCGGTGTTGCCGATCGTGGGCACCATGCAGCTGCCCGTAGCGGGCGTGGGGTTGCCGTCCGGATCGCCCGTCGTCACCATGCCGACGAGACGCGTCTCGACGTCGCGCATCGCGTCTTGGTGAGCCTGGAGCTTCACGCGGTCGTCCGAGCCGACGAGCTTCTTCAGGCGGTCGGACTCGGCGAGCGTGAGGTCGAAGACGCTCTTCCGCTGCGCCCAGAGCCGCGCGAGCGCCGGGTCGGTGGCGCCGCCGCCCATCATGCCGCCGCCCGTCATGCCGCCGAAGAGCGCGTTGAACACGTCTTTCGGGTCCTCACGCGGGGGGATCGGCTGGTTCGACGCCTTGTAGGCGATGCGGGCGCGCACCTGCGTGTCGCGCACGTGGACGCCGACCTGGAAGCTCGGGAACGCGGTCTGAGGCATCAGCTTGTCGACCAGATACTGGTCGATGGACTGGCCGCTGCCCCAGCCGGACGTCGTGTTGCCGAAGCTGATGAAGTCGGTGCCCGCGTTGAGCGGGCGGCCCGTGAGCATGCCGCCCGTGCCGCGCGCGTGCTCGGAGCCGAGGTTGCCGCCGAGCGACCCGTTCTGCAGCTGCGGGTTCAGCGTGATGCCCTTCAAGAACGTTAGCTTGCTCTTGTACGGCTCGAGCGACTTGCAGAACGTGTTGAGCGTGATGTTCGCACCGCTGCCGGTGGGCCAGAACAGCGCGTTGCGCGTGCCGTTCGGCGTCGACATCACGACCAGGCGCGTGGGCGCCCCGGTCTGACCTTGCACCTTGCGGGCTTCGAGCAGCGGGAAAGCCGCGGTGGCGGCGAGAGAGCCGCGGAGGAGATTCCTTCTGGTGAAACGCAGGGGATTCATGACTTGCCTCGCATCACGGCGTCAAAGGGGCGCGGTACCAGAAGTCGTCGGATTGCGTCATCGCAACGACGAGCTCCACGAGGTCACCGTTCGAATCGGCAAAGGAGCGGCGGATGTTCCCGAGCGAGCAGGAGTCCTGCTCGAGCTCGAGGCGACCGGATGCAAAGCGGAACCACTGGGTCGCCATGCAGTCGCTCACGGTTTGGCTCGCCGCGAGCTTCTGCGCCATCTCGGCGACGCCGTTGAACCCGCCCTGCAGGGCCGGATCGTCCGAGTCGGTCACCTCGCCCGTGACATCGATGGGCTGGCCGTTGTCCATCGTGCGGAACGAGCCGACGGCGTCGAAGTTCTCGAACGCGAGACCGATGGGGTCCATCAGCGTGTGGCAGCCCTTGCAGCTCGCGCCCGCGGACTCGTGCTTCGAGAAGCGCTCGCGCGCCGTCGCGCCCTGGTCGATCGTGGGGAGCGTGATGTTCACGTCGTCCGGCGGCGGCGGCGGTGGATCGCAGAGCATCATCGCGCGCACGAACTTGCCGCGCAGCACCGGCGACGTTTGGTCCGGGTGGCCCTGGACGGACATGAAGCCGGCCATCGTGAGGATGCCGGCGCGGCCCTGCGTTGCCGGGAGATCCATCTTGGTCGGCGTGGCGCCGCCCATCGGTGAGCCGGGGACGTAGAGCTGGCCGAGCGGACCGCTCACGAACGCGACCGGCGCGGTGAGCAGCGTCTTGAACGAGTGATCGCCCGAGAAAACGTAGTCGAGGAAGGCCGGTACCTCCGCCTCCATCGCGGTCTGCATCGCGGCCGTGAAGCTCGGGAACAGGGTCGTGTTCTTGGTGGTGATGGAGAGGCGGTTCGTGCCCGACCACTGACCGAAGAAGTTCGCGAGCGCGAGCTTGGCCTTCGGATCAGCGAGCATCTCGCGCGCTTTCTGCGCGATCGCATCCTTCGAGCCGAGGGACCCGGCTTGCGCGGCATCGAGCAAAGCGTCGTCGGGACCGGTCGCCCAAATCAAGTACGAGAGCCGGGTCGCGAGCTCGAACTGGCTGAGCGGAACGAGCGTGGCGTTCGCGTTGGTGGGCGCCGTCGTCTCGAGCCGGAAGAGGAAATCGGGCGACTGGAGCGCCGCGCGAATCATCACCTCGATGCCTTCCGCATAGCTCCCGTCGGTGCGACCGGCGGTGTACGCCGTCATGAGGTTTTGGACTTCGGCGTCCGTGAGCGGGCGGCGGTAGGCGCGGCGTCCGAATTTCTGAGCGAACTGCTTGGCGCAAGCGTCCTCGCCCATCGCCGTGTTGCAGCCGTCGATCGCCGCCAGGTTCTGGACGGCGGCCTTGGCGAGCGTCTCGGAGACGAGCACGTACTTCTCGGCGTGCAGCGACGAGATCGTGAGCACGCTCGAGTTGTTGTCGTAGCCGCTCGTCACCTCGTCGGCCGGGATGTCGTCGGACGGCGTCGGGTCGACCTTCAAGAGGTCCTTCACCGTCTGCGCGTACTCGAAGCGTGTCAGCCGGCGGAGCGCCGTGTGCGCCACTTGGTCAGTCTTGCAATCCGGCGGGGCGCTCATGACGGGATTCGAGCCGGCGCTACCGCTCGAGCCGGAGCTGCCGCTCGAGCCCGAGCTGCCGCTCGAGCCGGAGGTCCCGTTGCCGCTGCTACCGCTCGCGCCGCTGGTGCCGCCCTTGCCGCCGTTCGATACGGCGCCGGACGAGCCGCTCGAGCCGGCGTTGGCGCCGTTGCCCGAGCCGCCGGTATTTGCCCCCGAGCCGTCGTGCCCGACGTCCGAGGAGCAGCCCGCCAGCAGCGAGAGGATGACTGTGCTCTTTAAAACGGCCCAAGTGCGCCGCATGGCGTGACCTCCAGAGGCTTCCACGAACCGCGCTATGCCCGCTAAGGCGCTCCGATCTTTATCCCACCGCCACCTACTGCGCGCAACGGCGAAGCCATCGGTAATTACACTGCTTTTTTGCAGTGGAAGCGGCTGTGAGCGCGCTCGCACGCGGAAATTTATCGCCAGCTCGGATGTTCTCCGGCAGAGCGGTACGAATTCGGCCTATGCGATTTTGGCGAGGCTGTTGATTATCGCCACAGCCGGAGCTGGAAGCGAGAGCGAGCCCGGCTCGAGCGACGGTAGATTGTTCGTCGCGAGCAGAGCTTCGACGCTGCGCAACGCTCGGCGACCGAGGGCACCGAGCTCGGCCGTGGGCGGGACGGATCGCGGGGCGCTCTCGGTTCCGAGCCTACCGACGAGCGCGTTCAACGCATCGCGAAGCTCGAGCAGCTCGGTCTGCGCGGTGCGCGCCGGCCAACCCCGGACTTGGGAGGGCGCCTCCCAGCTCGCGCTCTCGACGGTCGGAAACGCGCGGGCGGGCTTACTGAAGAGGTAGCCCTGGAGGAGGTCCGAGCCGAGCGCGACGAGCGTGTCGCGCTCCTCGCGCGTCTCGACGCCCTCGGCGACCACGGTGATGCCGAGATCGCGGCACGCGCCGTTGAGGGCGCGGATGAGCTGCTGGCGCGTCGGGTCCTCGTGCACGCCACGGATGAGCGACATGTCGAGCTTCACGACCTCCGGCCGGAGGCGCGCGAAGCTCGTGAGGCCGGCGTAGCCCGCGCCGAGATCGTCGACCGCCACCCGGAACCCGAGCTCGCGCAGCGCACGGATGCGCTCGCCGACGTCGTGGAAGCGATCGAGCGACCAGCGCTCGGTAATTTCGAGCACGACGCGGTCGGCGACACGCGAGAGCGGCGACTCGGGGTCGTAGAGCTCGGGATCGGCGAGCTCGCCGCCGTGGACGTTGACGAACAGGGAGACGGACTCGGGTGCCGTCGAAACGAGCTGGGCGACGCCACGCCGGATCCGGCGGCCCATCGGGATGATCATGTCGAGCTTCTCGGCGGCGGAAAACAGCAGATCCGGCCGCGCGAGCTCGGGCTCGCAGGTGCGCACGAGCGCCTCGTAGGCGACGATCTCACGCTCGCGCCAGCTCACGATGGGCTGAAACACCATGAACAGCCCGTCCATGGCCCGCTTGAACGCACGCCCGAGCGGAGGGTCGGGGGCCACTGCTGGCGTCTCCAAAGCCAGCAGACCCGAATCCCGTCCGGAGGTGGTCATAACCCATCACGTACGGCTGGATCTGAAGCGGCTTGAACGAAAATATTCGAGGCGAGCGAACGGAGGTGGGTCGCGCTCGCACCCGCCGACTTCCGCTAGCGCTACATCACCGGATCTTTGAGCTGACCGTAGGCGAGCGCCGCTTCGAAGCCCTTACGCACGGCCATGATCGCCAGGCGGCGGTTCTGCGGATCCTTGGCGTCCTTCACGAGCGGCGCGTTCGAGGCATGGGCGAACACGCCCGTGATCTGGCCGGAGCGGACGCCCGATTTTTCGAGCACGCCGCGCGCCTTGTCCGCGCGCTCGAACGAGAGGCCCCAGTTGCTGCGAATCGAGCCGGACGGGAACGGCCGCGCGTCGGTGTGCCCGTGAACTTGCAGCTGGTTGTCGAGCTTCGCGAGCATGGGGCCGAGCTTCTGGAGGACCTGAATCAGCGCCGGTTTGAGCTCCGCGCTCGAGATGTCGAAGATGAGGTCGTCGCCGCCATCCATGATCTGGATCAGAAGACCGAAGTCGGTGACCGAGACCTTGATCTGGTCGGCGAGCTTCGCAAGGTCGCCGTTGCTCGCCTTGAGCGCCTTCAGCGCTTCGCGAATATTCTTCGCCGCCTCGTTTAGCTTGGTTTGCTCGTCCTCGCCGTTCGCGCCCTTCACGTCGAGGTAGCCCTTGTCCTCGACACCGGTGCCGCCGTTGAGGACGGACGTCGAGCCGGAGAGCACGCCCGTCCGGAAGTACTGCGAGATCTTTTCGCGTGCCGCCTGGTCGGACTGCGAGAGAAGCCAGAGCACGATGAAGAGCGCCATCATCGCGGTCACGAAGTCGGCGTAGGCAACCTTCCACGCGCCGCCGTGATGACCGCCGTGGCCCTTCTTCACCTTCTTGACGATGATGATGGGCTCGTCGCGTTTCATACGGCGGCTTTCTTGAGCTCCTGGAAGGCCTTCTCGAGCTCGTCAATCGACGGCCGCTCGTCCGAGAAGATGGCGCGGCGGCCGAATTCGATCGAGAGCGCGGGCGTCGTGCCGCGTGCGGCGGCGAGCAGCGCTTCCTTGATGCAGCCGAGGAAGCGCGATTCGGCGGCGTCCTGCGCTTCGACGTTGTTCGCGAGCGGCCCCATCATCCCGTAGCAGAGCAAGATGCCGAGGAACGTGCCGACGAGCGCGGCGGCGACGTGATGGCCGATGACTTCGGGGCCGCCGTCGAGGTGGGCCATCGTGATCACGATGCCGAGCACGGCCGCGACGATGCCGAGACCAGGGAGCGCGTCGCCGGTGCCGCGAATCAAGGCCACCGGAGCGTGCTGCTCCTCGTGGTGCGTCTCGAGCTCCGAGTCGAAGA